>CAJWZY010000313.1 GCA_913050545.1 uncultured bacterium
GGGTGGAACTGCGTAGCGCCAGGTAGAGATTCCCTTTCGTATCCGTTGTCATGCCATCGATTCCTTTTTCCGCGCCGAAATCGATAAGTGTTCTGCGGGCCCCGGTAACCAGTCCCTTGTCATCGAGGCCAAAGGCATAGAGCTTCATCGATCCCTGTTTCGGGGGATCGAGAGTGGGGTCTATCCGGTCCGTCCCGTTGTTGTGGTCGGCCACATAGAGAGTTTCCTGGTCAGGGCTCAAGGCGAGTCCATTGGGCTTCTCGACCTGCCGGGTGATCTCGTGGACCTTCCCATCTGTATCGACCCGGTAGACAGCGCGATGCTCGAGCTCCCGGGTTTCATGGCCCACGTATCTCGGGTCACTGAAGTAGATTCGGCCTTTTCGATCGATGGCCAGGTCATTGGGGGCGTTGAAGCGCTTGCCCCCGTATTTGCCGGCGATGGCGGTTTCTTTTCCCGTTTTGATGTCCCAGGCAACGACTCTGCGTTTACCGAAGCCTGAGCCCTGGCAGCCGAACAGCCGGCCGGTTGAATCGAACATCAGCCCGTTGGACTTGCCGCTGTCGGATTTGAACACTGTCGTTTTTCCGCTGCGGGGGTCGTGACGCAGGATCATTCCTGCGCCCCCTTCTTTGCCCATGGGGATATCTGAGAAAAAGATGCTGCCATCGGGGGCGACGGCCGGTCCTTCTGTCAGGCCGCCCTTGATCGCAGCGCTGCGGGTAAATAGATGCTCGAGTTTTGCACCTGCAGGGACGATTCCTTTCTCCGCTCCCAGGGCCGGGAGGCAGAGAGCAAAAGGGAGAATTAAGGAGAGCGTCTTCATTTTCATCGATTTACGGGGAGGCCTGCTGCTTCCCTTTTTCCTCGCTGTCTGCTGGTCGATCGAGATCCTTCATGGCGATGACTGTTCGCAGCACTGCCATCAGCAGCAGGATCGCTCCAATGGGAAGGAGGATGGTCCCCAGCCCGGGGTCGCCTCCATAGAAGCTGACTCCGCCGAGGAAGAACCCCGCCGGCATCAATATGCTGGCTGCGGTCAGGCAGCGGGATCCGGAAGATTGAAGTTTCGGATTTTCGCGCGGCAGGATGCGGAGCGTTGCTGCAAATACCAGGTGGATGATGGCAAGGAGAGTCCCGTGCGCATGAGCCAGGGTCCACAAGAGCCGCCGGGTCTTGTTCTCGGTGTTCATGTAGAGGTCGACCTTGAAGGCATGCAGGGTCTCGAGGATGATCCCGAGGCTCAGGAATACCAGCAGCAGGATCCAGCCGAGGCGGAGGTGGCGGTGGACGGCCTGGTTCTTTTCTGTGATTGCGGTCCTGCTCATAGAGATTCTTCTTTCTACGGGTTGCCCCGGTAAGCGCGGCGAGCTGCCGCGTTATTCTTCCAGGTTGACGCGCTGGTTGTTTCTCCTTTTTGTCAGCTGGCCCCAGCGAATTTTATCCAGGTTCCCATCTTTATCAAACAACAGCTCTTTTCTTTTCGTCTCCGGAGCCCTGGCCTGTTGTTCCCACAGGCCGACCACATCCCTTTTCATTTGTTCCCGGTCCACCGCAAGTTTCATAAAGCTCGCTTTTTCAAAATCGAGATACTTGTACTGGCGGTCGAGAGAACGTATGGACCGCTGGGCGATATAGCGGACAGCATGGTAAGGGTCTCCCTCGAAAAGTGGTACCAGGAAGGGGAGCATCCAGTCAGTCCCTGATGTTTCCTGGGCAGGCTTCCAGCCCATGGCCCAGGCCATCAGGGCCCTCTGCCCGGCATCCCCGGTGAGCGCCCAGAGGATGGAGGCAGCGATCTCTTTCTGTTCGTCATTCAGATCGGGTGGTTCGATGCCGTACCACTTCTGCAGGTGGCCCGCTGTCCAGTCGAGGGTCCGGTCAAGGTGGCAGGCATTGCAGGCATTGGGCCGGCCGACCTCGACGCTCTCCTGGACGGAGGGAGTGCTGATGGTATGGCTGCGAATCCCCTTGAGCAGGCCATAGGTCGTATGGGGCATGTGGCAGTTGTAGCATTCGCTGCCGGAAGATTCGGCAAGGTGGTGGGTGTGTTCACGGAGCTTGGCGCCAATCTCTTCGTGGCACTGGAGGCAGGCCTGGTTGCTTCTCATGCCTTCGCCGAGCTGGTCGTCTTTCCATTTCCGGATGGAGTCGGCGCTCCCCTCGCTCTTGTGCAAGGTGTGGCAGGACATGCAGGTGATCGTCTTTTTCGGGTCCGGGTCACCATGGGTGTAGCAGGGGCTGTCGATGAGCCCGCTGTATTCTCTTCCCGCGATCCGGATCATTCCATCGGACCAGTAGCGGTCAGCGAGGTAGTGCGGTTCGCTCTTGGAGATGTTCCTGATGGTCTCGGTGTCCATGTCCTCGCGGTTGACGACCTCCCTGGTTTTAGAGAGGTCATCTCCGGGGCGGTAGGTGTAGCCGGATTCTCTCTTGGCCTTGTCTTCCTCCAGGGTTTCATACCAGACGCTGTGGCATTGACCACAGACCTGGGACGCCTCTTTTGGCTTCATCCGGGCAGGATTCTTGATGGTCGGATCCGGCAGGTCTTCACCAAGGTGTTTCTTGTAGCGCAGGGTTGGATCCCTGTGGATCTTTACATGCTCACTGGCCGGTCCGTGGCAGGCCTCGCAGGCGATACCAAGCTCGGCTACCTTCGTGTCGATGGTCTTCATGATAAAGGATCTTGTCTTCTGCGCCCCCTCACCCCTGAAGCTGACCCTTGCAACCGTTTCAAGGAAGTCCGACTGTCTCCTGGCGCCGATGGCCCATTTGCCCTCAGCTTCAACCTCCAGGTAGTAGGTTCCGGCCTTCTGCTGTTGCGAGGCCCCCTTGTTTCCCTGCTTCTGGTCAGTGAGGATTCCCACAAGAGTCCCTTTACCGGACTCATCAGCTTTGAAGAGGGAGAGCTTGAACGGCCCCTGCGAGTTCCACTTGATTTCCCAGTCCATATCGAACTCTGTCCTGTCGAGTCGTGGCTGGGAGGCGGTGGCGTGGCACTGGTAGCAGGCCTGGTTCCAGCGGCCCTCCGCCTTGTAGGCACGGAGGTTGTCAGGGTCATGCAGGAAGGTGGAGAATTCGGGAACCCACGCCTGGTCGTTTTCGAGGTTGAGGTAGACCAGCGGCAGCAGGCCGACCGACGACGCTCC
>CAJWZY010000314.1 GCA_913050545.1 uncultured bacterium
CCTGGCGAGGATGGAGGAGGCCGGGGTCGAATTCCTCGGGCTCGCTGCGATCCCCGTCGAGGTCGCTGAGTTCAACCAGGGAATTTCGCAGCTCGATAATAAGGCGAAGGTCAGCTTCAAGGCAGTCGGCAGCCTTCTGAAACGTGTCTGGAAACAGTTTCCAGAAGAGCAGGTTGACGTGATGATCGACCGCCAGGGCGGGCGCACAAGATACTCCCGCATCCTGTTCCAATCGATCTCCCCCCGGGGTATCCACATCGATGAGCAGGGGCCTGAGATCTCCTCCTACAGGCTCACCCGCCCCGGCCGCGGAAAAAAAAACGGCGGCGAATTCCGGGTCAGCTTTGCAAAAGGCTCCGAAGAAAAAAACCTCTGTGTAGCGCTGGCCTCCATGCTTGCAAAATATCTCCGAGAGCTCCACATGTCCGTCTTTAACCGGTACTGGAGGGGGTACGAGGAAGGCCTCAAGCCCACCGCAGGTTACGTACAGGATGCCCGGCGCTTCCTTGAGGAAACCGAGACGCTGCGTAAGCAGCTGGAAACCAATCCGAATCTCCTGATTCGCAGCAGATGAGGCTATTGCAAAAATCCCCGGATCCTGTTGAATGCAGTTGAAGACAGGAGCCGAAACCCACCGGGAAAGCCGAATGAAGATCCCCTTACCCCTGAAACTCGTGTTGATCCTGCTGACAGCTCTGAGCGCCGGTTGCGGAGGAGCTCAGCCCAGGGAAGGGCTCTTACTTTTTCACGATCCCGGGCAGAAAATCCGCTCAGGAAAAATCCTGCCGCCCCAGACCTTTATTTTTACTTCCGACCGGGCCGCGGGAGCTTCCTCGCTCCAGGTCTCAGCTGGGATCAGGGGGAAGTCCAACAAGACCAGTCCCCAGGGCGGAATCGAATCCAACGCGGCCTGGCGGCAGCGAACCCTGCGCCAGTTCAAGATCTCCGAGGCGATCCAGCCCAACAAGCTGACCGCTGAGCTCTTCGGACACATGATCGACCAGCTCGACAAGGCAGGCCTTTTCCTCCTGCCAAGCCTGCCCGGCTCGAACCCGCCCAGGAACCGGGCCTTTGTGCTGGTGACCTACAAGGATGGAACGAGCACCGTCTATCCAAAGCCGGACAAGACGACGATCGACAGGAAGTTCCCGCCGGAGCAGGCACGCACTCTCTACCGCGCCTGGTACAACACCAAGGTCGTCATGGTCCAGTTCGTTTCAGCCAACTGAGCCGGCAGCAGGGCTGGTCAACGACCAGGGAGGCCCGTCTACTCGGGGATCACCTCGTGGGCTTCCTCTACCTCTGATTCACCAGCGCTGAATTTCAGCTCGACCTGGCTGCCGACGGAGTCCGCCGGAAGAAGGAAGGTCACCTTGTACTTGTAATCAAGAGGTGCGGATTCTTCCGCGTCCTTGGGAGGACCAAGGGGGACGATCCTGTGCGCCAACTCAGTCCCGGCAACCGAAACGCTCCCGGATGGTTCACCGCTGTCGCTCGTGATCGTATAGGACTGGTTCAGCCCGGCAAGAATCTTGTCGGGAACGTTGATGCTCAATGCCATGGGAATAACCCTGAGTGTCTTCCTGCAAATAGTGCCTGTTGAAAGATATCTGTTACTTCAATATTCAGGGATCGTCAAGAGACTTCAGGCAAACCCGGAAGCTTCTGCCAATGTCGATGGCTGCGGGAGCGCCTGCGGTTAGAATGCTCCCATGCGAGAAACCGACTCCGACTGGTATACCCGGCACTTTAACGAAGACTACACGACCCTCTACGCGGCGCGCAATGACGCAGAGGCCGGGGTGCAGACTGCCTTTGCAATAGAACAATTGGAGATCCAGCCGGACGACAGGGTCCTTGATCTGTGCTGCGGTCATGGAAGGCACCTCGAGGCACTGGCGAAGAGAAACATCCGGGCAACCGGAGTCGATCTTTCCCTGCCCCTTTTAAAAGAGGCGCTCGCCCGCGGCAGCGGCCCGCTCCTGCGCGCAGACATGCGAAGACTGCCCTTTGCAGGAGGCGCAGAAGGATTCTCCGTCCTGGTGAATTTCTTCACCAGCTTCGGCTATTTCCAGGAAGAAAACGACAACCTGGCCGTGATCGAGGAGATTGCCCGGGTCCTGAGACCCAGGGGGCGTTTTCTCCTCGACCTCATGAACCCCCACAATGCCTCGACGCCCGACCCCAGCACCCTGCGCGAGGAAGGCTCCTTCGAGATCGCTGAGAAGCGCTGGTTTTCACAGGAAAACCAGCGGGTGGAAAAACGCATCCGCCTGCTCGACAGGACAACCGGCCGCGAAAGCGAGTACATGGAATCGGTGCGGGTCTACCTCGAGGCTGAAATCATCGCCATCCTTGCCGAGCGGGAATTGAAGGTCGAGCAGGTCTTCGGAGACTTCGAAGGCAGCGCCTTCGCCACCGAAAGTCCACGCCTGGTACTCTGCGGGGTGCGCTCATGAGCTCCTCGATCGACATCCATGAGCTGCCGCAGCAGTGGTTTGAGCGCTCCCAGTACCGTCCGCTGGTTACCGACCTCGATAGAGACCGCTGGTTTCTGCTCGCACGCGAGGAAATGTCGCTGAAGACCATCGGGGCGGCTGAGTGCCAGGCACGAGCAGCTAAGCCGCTTCCCGACCGGGAAGGCCTGGCTGCCGCGGTGCAGAGCACCTACGAGGACTGGACCCTGCCATGCCCGCCGCAGGCTCTGTTGCAGCCCTGCTGCGGGTCTGTCGTCCACGTGGAGCGAGGCTACCGGGTGCGGTTGCGCTGACCGGGGCGCCACGGCCGGGGCGACCGTGTTTGGTGGGAGGTGGGCACTAGCCTGCGGCGATGGCTGAGACAGGTGCGAGCAACCCGGGCGCGGCACACGACGGGGTCTGCTGGGTGAACGGCCAGCTGGTCGACGCCGGCGACGGTTCGGTTTCGGCCATGGACCACTCCATAGTCGTTGGCGACGGCGTGTTCGAGACCCTCAAGGTGGTGAACGGGCCCGACGGTCCGGTGCCCTTCGCCGTCACCCGCCACCTGGACCGCCTGCGCCACTCTGCCGACGGCCTGGGCATGGAACCGGCCGACGAGGACCGGGTTCGGGCCGCCCTGGCCGATGTGATGGTGGCCGACCCTGGTGCGGGGCGAATACGTATCACC
>CAJWZY010000315.1 GCA_913050545.1 uncultured bacterium
CGACCATCGACATGCGGGCTATTCCGCATTGGTCGGACTGGGCCGTTCCCTACGGGAAGCTCTCCTACTACATCATGAGCATCCACCACATCGACACCTTCCGCTACCTCTTCGGTAACCCGGAGCGGGTGCTCTCTTCCAGTCGTCCGGATCCGCGTACGGAATTTCCGCACCAGGATGGAATCAATATGTACATCCTCGAATATGAAAGCGGCCTGCGCTGCACCAGCCTCGACGATGTCTGGACCGGTCCCTGCCGCGAGGGCTCCGCCGACGACATCTACATCAACTGGCGGGTCGAGGGCACCGATGGGATCGCCAAGGGGACGATCGGCTGGCCGAGCTACCCGGAGGCCGTGCCCAGCACCCTGCGCTATACCTGCAAGGAAGGCGGCGAGGTCTGGGTGGAGCCGAAGTGGGACAAGGTCTGGTTTCCCGATGCCTTCGAGGGCACGATGGCCCAATTGCTCGTGGCGCTCGAGACCGGCGGCAAGCCGGAGATTGACGGAGAGGACAACCTCGATACGGTTGCCCTGGTGGAGGCCTGCTACCGGGGCGCCACCGAGCACAAGATATTTACGATAGACGAGATAAGGTCCGCTTGACGGCGGAGCCTGGAAATTGATAAGAAGGGGGCTTGCCGCGACGGCGGCGGTCTTCGAAACACGCCAACGAAATCGAGAGGAAATCAGGAACATGAAACTTGGAATGATCAACTCCGCCTGGGAGCAGCACGGCATTGACCTTCTCAGTGGCCTCGAACGTACCAAGGAGATCGGCTTCGACTGCGTCGACATCTTCCAGGATCCTCTCGATCCCGGCGCCGATGAGCGCATTGTCGCCGTCAAGGCGAAGTGTGAGGAGCTCGAGCTGCCGATCATCAGCGTGGTCGGCGTCAGCGTCGGGTTGATCGACTTCAACCCGAGCGTACAGAACTTCCACCTCGACCGCTGCAAGCGCTACCTCGATATGGCGCAACAGCTGGGAGCAAAGAACTACCTGCTGGTGATTGGTGAGTACATCTGGCAGAAGGAGGTTATTCCGCCCGAGGAACAGTGGAAGTGGGGGGTCGAGCATCTCAAGACCCTGGGAGAATATGCCGCCGAGCGTGACCTGGAGATTGTCCTCGAGCTTGAGCCCTTTGACATGGCCCTGGTCAACAACCTCAGCGAGATGGGCAGGTTCCTTACCGATGTGGATGTTCCCGCGGTGAAGGCCAACATCGATATCAGTCATATGCTGCTTTCGGATTCAAAACCCGAGGAGCTGGCAAGCCTGCGCGGGCGGGCCGGCCACGTGCATATCTCTGATTGCGATGGAAAGGTTCATGGGGATTTTCCTCCAGGCGATGGTGTGGTCGACTTCCCACCCTACATGCAGGCGATCAAGGATCTCGATTTTGATGGCGCCATCAGCCTCGAGCTCGAATATTCTCCGGAGCCTGAGAAGATCGTCGAGTGGGTCACCAAGGCCTACGATGCGACCGACAAGCTCATGCAGGATATCGATCTGCGGGGTTGAGTCTTCCCGCCAGGTTAGCTGAGGGCTTCGCGGACCCGCTTGATTCCCAGGCGGGAAACAGCCAGCAGGACCGTCGACAGCAGTGAGCAGACGACTGTTTCATCGATTTCCCTGCGCATGGCGATGGGGCCGGCGAGGGAGGAGACATAGAGCGAGAGGTTCGGAGCGGCTGCAGCGCTGGCTGCTCCGTTCTGGTTCTCATTTGCCGCCTTCACAGGCTCGATTTTTCCGGCTCCGAGCTCGATCGGTTCAAGAAGGGCGGCGGCAAGATCCTCGCTCACCTCGTTGATCTGCCGGGCAAAGGAGCCCAGGGAAGATTCCGGGTCCCCCTCGAAGTAATAGCTGAGCGAGCTGTAGCGCGAGGTGGCTCCCGACAGGAGCAGCCTGACTGCATCCAGCAATTGGGCGTGCTCTTCGCTCTCGATGGCCTTCTCATGGTAGGCCTTCAGCACCCATTCCCTCAGGGCCTCTTCGTCGAGCCCCCGGCCTTTCTGTTCGCCGTCTTCCCCCTGACTCATACGCCCTCTCGATTGCAGCGGATCATGTAGGCGTTGGAGCGGTCAGAGGATGGCGTGTAGCCATCGAGGGGCAGCAGGTGGGTGTGGATCGCGTCAAGCAGCCAGGCATCGCCGGGAAAGAAGAGGTCTTCCTGTTCCGCGGATGGGGTGATCCAGTTCCGCGCCCCGACGATGGTTACCGGCGCGTCGAGATGATCGAAAGCCATCTGCTGGATATTGGCGGCGAGCGTATTGAGGTGGCTGCCGCGTTCGCAGGCATCCGATGCCAGCAGGATGCGTCCGGTCTTGCGTACCGAATCGAGAACCAGGCTGTAATCGAAGGGCACCAGGCTGCGAGCATCGATGATCTCGGTAGAGATCCCGTAGTCGTTCTCGAGCGTGCGGGCTGTATCGACCGCCCTGTAGAGCGTGGCGCCGACGGTAAGGATCGTCAGGTCGTTACCATCACGCTTGATGTCGGGCTCGCCGATGGGAATCTTGTAGTACTCGGTCGGCACCTCCTGGCGGAACTTCTCGGTCTCGCCGTAGGCGCGCTGGCTCTCGAAGAAGATCACCGGGTCGTTACCGGAGAGGGCCGAGGCCATGAGCCCCTTGGCATCGTAGGGAGTCACCGGGAAGCAGACCTTCAGTCCGGGGATGTGCGCTACCAGGGCGCTCCAGTCCTGGGAATGCTGGGCGCCGTATTTGCTTCCCACCGAAACCCGGACCACCACCGGCATCCTGATTTCCCCTCCGGACATGCCCTGCCACTTGGCCAGCTGGTTGAAGATCTCGTCACCTGCACGGCCGAGGAAATCGCAGTACATGAGCTCCACCAGCGCCCGTCCACCCTCCATGCCGTAGCCGACGGCGGTTCCGGCGATCGCTGCCTCGGAGATCGGCGAATTGAAGAGCCGGTGGTAGGGCAGGGATTCGGTCATTCCACGGTAGACAGCAAAGGCTCCATCCCAGTCCCGGTTTTCTTCGCCGTAGGCGACGAGGCGATGGTCGTTGTAGAAGTGGTGGATGATAGGCTCAAAGAGCGCGTCCCTGTAGGAGATCGCTTTCGTCTCCGGCAGGGCGGCCCCCGTTTCAGGGTCGATTCCAGAGCGGCTCTT
>CAJWZY010000316.1 GCA_913050545.1 uncultured bacterium
CTCGAGATCGCCATCAGTCGCCGTGATGGTATAGGATTGTCCTCTCCCGCTGTCGACCTTGACCACGTCATAATCTTCTTTTGTTCCCCCGAAATAGCTGGCGGCGAAGGAAGCCTCCGGCCTTTCGCAGGAATTGTAGAGGCCCCAGTACTGTCCGTTGAGATAGAGGTGGTAGTAATCACCCCGTGCGGCCGGTCTTCCCAGGGCCAGCTGGAGATCGCGACTGAACTGGTCTCGCAGGAAGAGCCCCTTGCTGTCGCCTCCCATATTCCAGGAGTAATTCTGCGAACAGCGCATATCGACATTGTCAAATTCCTGGCTGGCATCAGGTCCGAAGAACGGGTATTTCAACTTACCTTTTCCGTAGAGCTTGCGGAAAAAGAGCCTGAAGGCATGCTTTGGGTTCTCTGCTGTACGGCTGAACCCTCCCCGGATCCGCACTCCACAGTTGATGTCAAAACCGGGGACTCCTTCAGCCGGCAGCAACTCGAAGGAGCCCGGACGCTCGTTTTCACGACCCTGCCTGGTTGCGTTTGAATAGATCCCCTTGTCTGAACTGAAGAGATCAGCCGGATTGACAACGAGAGAGACGGAGGGGATCGCCTGGAGATCAGAGATGATGGTTTTGCGGTAGACGGGGTCCAGGGTCACCGCTGAGTCCATCCCGTAGTCAACCCGGTTACGGCCCCACCTGTAGTAGCCACCCGGGGGAGGCAGGCCGTCTGTTGATTGAGAGATTACATCGCCGAGGAAGAGATAGGTGCGGGTTTCAGTGAAGCCGGCGGCGTATCCCTCGGCAAAGCTCCGGGCGCGTACCACCGTCGACCGGTCAATCTCGAGGGTGTCGTTGAAAACGGCGGAGCTTGACTCATCCGGCTCTGAACAGTCGAGGGTATAGCGGATCACTGCCCCCTTCAGCGGGGTGGTGAGCTCGAGCTCGAAAGACTCTTTCTGGATGCCATGTGGATGACTGAATACAACCCTGGGCGCGTGTTCGGGAAGTGCGCCCTCGACGGGTTTCCCGTTCTTTTCCGCCTGGAAATCTTTCTGCTCTTCTTTCGTTTCTGGTTCTTCTCTTTCAGGCCGCTCAGGGGGAGGTTCCCCCGCAGCCCTGGCTTTGCGAAAGGCATCGAGCTCTCCTGCATTCAATCTGTCGTCGTAATCCAGGTCATAGTTCTGCAGGTTGGTTCTTCCCGCCCGGCGTGTTTTGGAATCCCGCAGGAGGGTTGAGCGAAGGCGGGTGAGGGGGATGTCCCCGACCAGCCCGGCGTCGATCGCCTCGTAGAGCCGGTTGATTTCTTCTCCGTCGATGGCGCCGTTCTTGTTTTTATCGAAGGCCTTGACCACAGCCTGCCATTGTTCGCGTGAAGTGGAGGGAGGGATTGCAGATTCTTTCGGCGGCGGCTGGTTTTCTTCCGGCCTCCATCGTCCGCCTCTTCTGCCCCTTCGGCGAAAGGATGAACGGGATCGCGATGCCGTTGCTTTTCGAACTTCCTCACGCTCCTGTGCATCGAGCCAGCCGTCTTCATTCGCGTCGTATTTCGACAGGAGCTCTTTACGGACTTCGCCAATGCTCGGAAGCCTGCTCCCCTGGCAGTGGCCGCAGGGTGCTCGAAGCAGGGTAGCGGTGATGACCAGCAAAAAAATGATCAGTCGGCCGGGAAGAAACATATCGATTGAGGAACCTTGTTGATGAAACAACCCGGTGACCGGGCGCAGGGATTCGATTTCCGGCCTACTATCCATCCTCGCCCCCGGCAGTTCCAGAGGCATCTTGTAACCACTTGTCACAAGGAGAGTCCGGTAACCGGCAGGCACTCAGCAGGGCTGACTTCAGGCGAGGATGTCCTTGATGACGTGGGTCTCTTCGACTCCCGTAATCTTCTGGTCGAGTCCCTGGTGGCGGTAGGTGAACCGGTTGTGGTCGATTCCCAGCAGGTGAAGGATCGTGGCGTTGAGGTTCCTGATCGGCTGCGGATTCTCTACGATGTTGTAGCAATGATCATCTGTCTTGCCGTATTCGAACCCTTTTTTTATCCCCGCGCCTGCCATCCACATGGTGAAGCAACGGCCGTGATGATCACGTCCGTGGTTATTCTTGGTCAGCTTACCCTGCGAATAGATCGTTCGTCCGAACTCGCCACCCCAGATGACGAGGGTGTCCTCAAGCATGCCTCTCTGCTTCAGGTCCTGGACGAGGCCTGCGGCCGCGTGGTCGATACTATTGCACTGTCCTTTCAATAACCGCGGAAGCGACCCATGCTGGTCCCAGCCGCGCTGGAAGAGCTGGATAAACGGGACGCCACGTTCAGCCATGCGGCGGGCGAGCACACAGTTACGGGCGAAGGTGCCGGGCTTTTTCGAATCCGGCCCATACAGCTTGTAGGTATCCTCCGGCTCGTCAGAGAGGTCCATCAGGCCGGGGACCGAGGCCTGCATCCGGAAGGCCAGCTCGTACTGGGCAATGCGGGTGCGGGTTTCCGGGTCTCCGAACTGGTCGAACTGCTCCTCGTTGATCTTCGCCAGGCGGTCGAGCATACGGCGGCGCATATTGCGGTCGATCCCGTCGGGATCCTTGAGATAAAGCACGGGGTCGGAGCTTGAGCGCATCTTGACGCCCTGGTGTTTTGAGGGCAGGAAGCCGCTTCCCCAGAGCCGGGAATAGAGGCCCTGTTTCTGTCCCGGTCCCCTTGAGATCATGACGACGTAGGAGGGCAGATCCTGGTTGGGACTGCCGAGGCCGTAGCTGATCCAGGATCCCAGCGATGCCTTGCCGGGTTGCTGGACTCCTGTATTGATAAAGGTGATCGCCGGATCATGATTGATCGCTTCGGTGTGCAGGGACTTGATAATCGTGATGTCATCGACGATGCCGGCCACCTTTGGAAGAATCTCAGATACCCAGGTTCCGTGTTTGCCGTGGCGCTTGAATTCAAACATGGGCGCAACACAGGGGAATGATTTCTGCCCGGAGGTCATGGTCGAGAGTCTCTGCCCCTTCCGGATCGACTCGGGCAGTTCCTTGCCGTGGATCTTACGCAGCTCGGGCTTGTAGTCGAAGGTGTCGATATGCGATGGGCCACCTGCCATGAAGAGATAGATGACCCTCTTGGCCTTGGGGGCGAAG
>CAJWZY010000317.1 GCA_913050545.1 uncultured bacterium
CTCCTGGCAATCGCCGGCGCCGCTGCCGCGGCAGGCGCTGACCAGGGTCACGGTATAGTTGTTCACATCGAGACGGATCGAGTCATCACTGGCCGTACAAAGCTGGACCCTCATCGGCTCATCGGTGGTGTTCTCGACATAGGTCGTCGAGATCGACATGATGTTGTCGGTTCCGGGGAACCCGGCCGCGCTGGCAATCGCGTTAAAATCGACCAGGTCTCCAACCGGCACCCTGAAGCCGGCGTCTTCCAGCAATTGGGAACTCATCCAGACAGGCAGTTCACTGAGCGCCAGGCCGGGCCAGTTGGTTGACTCTGCATCGAAGAACTCGATATCCCAGTCATCGCCCGGACGGGGGTCTTCCTCATCCAGGTCATAGGGCGCCACCCAGTTTCCTAACATACGGCCGGCACCACCTCCCGAACAGCCGCCATCCTGGTCAAGAAACAGCATGTTCCAGGCCTCGGTCCTGAGCCAGCCGAAGGGATTGACTCCATCTACACTGCAGTCGGGTCCCTCGGCCAGCTCCTGGCCCTCGAGTTCGTCATCCTCGCCGGTGCCGTGGAAGATAACCCCCTCGCTGAAATCATCGAGGATCTGCATCGCTGCATCCCGCAGGCCGATTCTCATGTTCCAGCCACCGCCGCCTTCCCAGACGTAGGTCGTGATCTTGTTCATACCGGGAGCCAGCTCGGCGCAGTTGACCTCCTGGCAATCCCCGGCGCTGCCACGGCAGGCGCTGACCAGGGTGACATTGTGGTTGTTGATATCGACACGAATCGAGTCATCGCTGGCAGAGCAGACCTGGACCCTCATCGGCTCATCGGTGGTGTTCTCGACATAGGTCGTCGAGATCGCCACGATGTTGTCGTTGCTCATGAATCCTGACTCGATGGCCATGGAATTAAAATCAACCAGGTCGGTCGGCAGCAGCGGAGCGGCCAGCGCCCTGAGGGAGTTCATGCTGAACCAGGTCGGTATTTCGCCAACCCTGGTTCCTCCCCAGCCACCGGCTTCAGCTACAAAGAAATCGATGTCCCACTCATCGCCGGGGCGCGGGTTTTCTTCAGCCAGGTCGTAGGGCTCCACCCAGTTCCCCTCCATGCGGAGAATACCGCCGCCACCGCAACCGCCATCGTTGTCGAGAAAGAGCATGTTCCAGCCATTGCTGCGAATCCAGCCGCCGGGATTGACGCCTTCATCGATCGGCTCGAGCGGCGGCGGAGGAGGCGGGGGAGGCGGAAGGCCATCTTGGGGCGAGAAAATCTCGACCTCTGCGAGGGAGAGAACATCCGCTTCATCGGCATTGCCGATTCCTCCGGTACCGGAATTATCCGGATCCGGAGTTCGCACGACCCGAACGATACTGCCGGTAACCGTCTCACCCAGGAGCTTCACCAGGTCGACCACCAGGCTGTCGGGCGCAGATGTGTTGACCCCACCTCCGATGATGTTCTCTTCGTTGAGAAGCTCTGACTCGAAGAGGATGTCCCCATCAGGTACGTCGAAGATCAGGACGGTAAGGTCACGAAAACGCGAGGGGCAGCAGCCACGGCGATTGTGAAGAATGATCGAGGTGATCTCGTACTCATCCCGCAGATCCACCTCCCAGGTCGAAGGCAGGTTCTGCCCGGCCGCGGTGTGGGTAAAGTTACCGAAGTTGCCATCGATGGCCCAGCTGGCGGGGTAGGCCCCGCCACCGTAGTCCGATGACTGGGTGGCGATTCCGCGCGAGGCGACGTTGACCGTCTCGTCATCGACCCCCTGTCCAAAGGCTACCGTGTGCAAACTGAGTACAGCCAACAACACCAGTCCACTCATTGTCTTGTGCATGGAGCTTCCCTACCGATTGTATTGAGATTTATTTCAACTTCCTTCGACCACTAAACCAGTAGTCTATTGTCCTACAGGGCAGTATGAAAGCAAGCGAGTTGCCGGGACTGCCGAATTCTATTTCGCCTCAAGCTCGCGAATCCGGATGTTTCGGAAGCGGTAGATGCCCGTCTTCGCATTGTGCTGCAGCCCGATGGCTCCACGCTTGTGGGTGGTGTTCTCGATGTCGCTTGAGAGCTGGCCGTTGACCCAGGTCTGGATGCGAGAGCCCTGGCAACGAATACGGACCTGGTTCCAGCCCTTCGGATTGAAGAAGGTGCCGGTGCGTTTCACGAAGGCATCGATCTCATCCTGTTTCTCCGCCGGGTGCACCCAGCCGACGCCGATATCAAAGATCCCGCCGCTTCGAATATCGGAGATCTCGCTCTGGAAACCCCGCGGCAGGTTTTTCCCCTTCGGCAGCACGCAGCGAAAACCCACCCCGGAGTCAAAGTCGCTCAGGGGCATCTTCGCCTCGAGCTCGAGGATGAAGTCGGTAAACGACCGCTTGTGCAGGTAGAACACCTTGGGACTCGGCGACAGGTGGATCTCTCCATTGACGACCTTGATGCTCTTGTTGGGTGCGATCTGGGTAAGCGGAGATGGCCCCGGCTGGCGCCAGCCCTTCAGGGTCTTTCCGTCAAAGAGCGAGATCCAGCCCTCCTTGCCGAGGCCGACCTCGAAGGTGCCGAACTCAGGCCAGGGAGGAAACAGCGTCTTGCCCTTTCGCAGCTTCGGAGCCGGCGGCACCTTGTATTGCTTGCGCAGCTTAGCGAGCTCGCCCTTCATGTGCTTGAGAACCCCGGCATATTGCGCGCTGTCGTGAACCGACCTCATCTCTCCGGGGTCTTTTTCCAGGTCAAAGAGCTCCCATTCATTGATGTCGTAGAAGTGCATCAGCTTGTAGCGGCTGTTGCGTACGCCGTCATGGCGGCGGACAGCATGGTACTCGGGGAAGCAATAGTAGTGATAGTAGACGGACTCCCGCCAGCTCGCGGGCTGTTTTCCTTCGAAGAGAGGCTTCAGGCTGAGGCCCTGCATATCACCGGGTATTTCCAGGCCGGCGAGGTCCAGGAAGGTCTGGGCGAAGTCCAGGTTCGACACCATGTGCTTGTTGACGGTGCCAGCCTTTGCCTTTCCAGGCCAGCGGACAAGCAGCGGCGTTCGCAGTGATTCCTCGTACATGAAGCGCTTGTCGAACCAGCCGTGCTCGCCCAGGTAGAAGCCCTGGTCAGAGGCGTAGATGACCAC
>CAJWZY010000318.1 GCA_913050545.1 uncultured bacterium
TCGTCGTCTTCCTCAAGCACGGCAAGATCAACATGGAGCTGCTGACCTCCGAGAGTGGGCCTGCCAAGGCCGGCGAAGAGAACGAAGAGAGTAAAGAGGGATCATGAGCGAAGACGTCGGTGCCGCTCCCCGGAAAAAGAGGCGGATCCTGAAATTCGTCCTGGTCCCGCTGGTCGTCATCGCCATCCTCTATCTCCTGGCTTTGGGCGGACTGCGCCTGCAGAACAGCCTGCTGCCCGAAGATGCTCCGAAAATCGCAATGACCCCTGACGACGAGGCCTGGTACGCAAGGCTCGGCGCCACCGCCATGGGCTATGACCAGATCTTCACCCGCGCCGGCGGCAAGCTCGTGAAGCTTGAGATCCCCGAAAAAACCGGGCTGCTGGAGCCGGCCGAGGCTGCCAGGGTCCTCGAGGGAATGGACGCCCTGCTCCTTTCAGGCGGCGGCGATGTCGACCCCGGGCTCTACGGCGGTGAGCCCGGCACAGCGGAGCTGGTGAGCCGCCAGCGCGATGACTTCGAGATCTCCCTGATTGCCGAGGCGCGCAGAAGAAACATCCCGATCCTCGGAGTCTGCCGCGGCTGCCAGATCCTCAACGTAGCCTTCGGAGGTGCTCTCATCGACCTCGACAACGACAAGGAGCTCAAGAAAATCCACTTTGGCGTCAAGGGGCACCCGATCGAGATCGAGAAAGAGAGCCTGCTGTCGGCGATCATGCACCCGGGAAAAGTCGACAACGTCAAGAGCTACCACCGCCAGGCGGTCGGACGTCTCGGCAAAGGCGTACGGGCAGTGGCGCACTCGCCGGAGGGCACCGTCGAGGCCATCGAAGTTTCAGAACTCGAGAATGAGTGGACCGTCGCGGTCCAATGGCACCCCGAGATGACCCTGAACGACGAGCTGCAGTTCTCGCTCATCAAGACCTTCGTCGATGAGGCGCGCCGGCGCAGGCCCGTCAGGAAGACGGTGCAAAGCGCCGAGGGCACTAAGTAATTGATGACTTCCGCAGGTTCGCCAGGAACACCTCGCCCTGCGGGGCATCGAGCCCGAATGTTGAAACGGGAAAAAAGCCCCCGGCCGTAGCCGGGGGCCCCCCGCTTCTGGAATCCTCCGGGAAAGCTGAAATTCCCCGGCGGACCGCGCCCGGAGGCGCTCAAGAAATCAATTGCAGGACGCCGGCGCAGTCTCGCAGACGAGACCTGCCTCCTCAGTCCATACGCCACAATCCGGGTAGGGTGCCGGAAGCGCAGGACCTCCTGCAAAGAGGTGAGTTAAGGAATAGATCGGATCAGTAATATTCACCTGGCCATCGTCATTGGAGTCCATCGACTCCATGCAACCTGAAGAAGGTCCACCTGTAAACTGGTGGACCAGGCTGAAAATAGGATCTGACAGGTCGATGCGTCCATCGCTGTTGTCATCGCCGCGCATGAACATCAACGGCAGCTCATTGCCTCCCACTGGCTCCTCTCCGTCACAATTGACCGATCGGTAGACCACCTGCATGACCCAGTCACCACTGAGGCCGAGAGCACAGGCATCGCTCCAGCCACCGGGGATCGCCTTGACGACGTTCTTGCCCGGCTGGCATCCATCTCCATCGTGAACCATGGAGGCGGCGGTCAGCATCTCGGCGTTGGTGTCGGAAAACTCCATGGTCACGGTGAAGGGGCCTGACTCGACCCTCACACCACCCTGCTCTTCGAGGCTGAACTCGTTGATGAAGCCGTCAACAAAGGCAGGGCCCTCCAGCGAGGCCAGCCTTGCTCCCGGATTCGGCAGCCCGTTCTCATAAATATGCAGCGCACCCTGGAGCATATTCGGCGTATCGCCGAGAACAGAGCCCCAGGCTACCCCGATCCTGAGAATCTCGATGGGGTATTCCTCCGGCGCCACCTCCAGGACCACACCGGCCTCTTCCCCGGCCACGAAGCAGGGACACATTACCTGTCCGGCCCCCTCGGTATTGCTCAGGGGAAACTCATCGCCACACTGGCCCCATACAACGGTTGATAACAGCGCGAAACATACGCTCACCACAAAACGGATACAGGTTCTCTGTACCATTGCACAACCCTCCCAATAAATGGGCCAAGCGGCGCGGGGGTGCCACCCTTGACGGCCCACAATCTGCCCGACGGGTCAGCCGGAAACTTACATGCCCCTATCCGGCTCCCACAAAACAATGCTAAGGATGGTTTTTTTGATCGTCAAGAAATGAAAACCCTAAAGAAATCAACTTTTTCAGTACGTCCCGGGAGCCCTGTTTTTCGGCAGAGACCGCTTGCCACAAGCTTGCCGAGGAGGTTGAATTGACTGCGGAACTGGCTGGGGCCCTGGCGGCTCCACAGGGGCAGAGTTGTTTGAAGCCGGGGATTGGTTATTTTTTTGGGGGGGACAGCAATGAGATATTTTTTACTCGCTGCGGCCGTACTGCTTTCACTGAATACGATGGGCTCGCGGGTTGAGGCGCAGCAGGGCAAGCGCATCGTGGCCTACTACACGGCGTGGAGCATCTACGCGCGCAACTTCTTCGTCACCGATATCCAGGCCGAGAAGCTCACCCACATCAACTACGCCTTTGCCAACATCGCCAACGGCGAGGTCACCCTGGGAGACCGCTGGGCTGATATCGAGAAGTCCTACCCGGGCGACTCCTGGGATGACCCCCTGCGGGGAAATTTCAATGCCCTCCTCAACCTCAAGGAGCGCCATCCCCACGTCAAGACGCTGATCTCTGTCGGTGGCTGGACCTGGTCCGGCGGCTTCTCCGACGTCGCGGTGAGCGAAGACTCAAGGAACCGCTTCGCAGCCAGCTGTGTCGACTTCATGACCCGCTACGGATTCGATGGCATCGATATTGACTGGGAATACCCTGTCGGCGGCGGACTGGAATCCAACCGTACCCGCCAGGAAGACCGGGAAAACTTCACCCTGCTGCTGGCCGAACTCCGCCGCCAGGTTGACGAGCGGGCCGTCGCAGATGGACGCATCTACCTGCTCACCATTGCCGCGCCGGGGGGACCGGGAACCTACGCCAATATCGAGATCGACCGGATCCATCCCCTGCTCGACTGGATCAACCTGATGAGCTACGACTTCAACG
>CAJWZY010000319.1 GCA_913050545.1 uncultured bacterium
CTGGGCGCCCGCCAGCCCTGGTATCACCGGCGCCGGCTTTTCCTGCGGTTTTTACGTTCTCGTTTCCGACGAGCCTTCAGGTCTGCCTTGGATTTTTTCCGGTTCTTTGCGGTGCCACCCGGTTTCTTTTTCTGTCCCGGGTCCTGCGCAGCACCCATCTGCTGGGACATCTCAGCCATCATCTGGTGCGGGTTGCTCATCATTTTCTTTGCCTGGGCCATGGCCTTGAGCTTGCCCAGCGGACCTTTTGCAGACCCCCCGGTCATCTGATCCATCATCTTCTTCATCCCGTTGAACTGCTTGAGCAGATCATCCACATCCATGCGCGAACGTCCGCTACCGCGGGCGATCCGGTCACGCCGGGCTGAATTCAGGATCTCCGGACGGCGACGCTCCTTGGGGGTCATGGATCGCACAACACCCTCGATGTGACCAAGGTCCTCGTCACTGATGTCCATGTCCCCGAGCTGGGCACCCATGCCCGGCACCATCTCAAGCAACTTGCGCAGGTTGCCGCCCGCCATCTTCTTTACCGACTGCAGCTGCTCGAGAAAATGCTCCAGGGTGAAGGTGCCTCCGAGCAGCTCTTTCTGCATCCGGGCCGCATCTTCTTCATCGACGACCTCCTGGGCCTTGGCGACGATCCCCCTCACATCTCCAAAGCCGAAGATCCGCTCCGCCATGCCCTCGGGACGAAACTCTTCAAGGGTGCCCTCAAGCTTCTCCCCGGTTCCTACAAATTTGATGGGCTTGCCGGTAACGGTCTTTACCGACAAGGCCGCTCCGCCACGAGCATCTCCATCGAGCTTGGTCAGGATGACCCCTGTCAGCTCGAGCCGATCATTGAACTCTCGCGCGCTCTTGACCGCATCCTGGCCGACCATGGCATCACAAACCAGGAACACCTCGTGGGGGCTGGTGACCTGCGCCACCTCGCAGACCTCCCCCATCATCTCCTCATCGATGTGCAGGCGACCCGCCGTGTCGAGAATGACCGTGTCGCAGCCCAGGCGACTGGCTTCCTTGAGGCCCTCAGCGCAGACGGCCGGTGGTTTTGCCCCGGGCTGCGAAAAGACCGGGACCTTGATCTGTTCTCCCAGCGTCCGCAGCTGGTCGACAGCCGCGGGGCGTTGCATGTCCGCTGCCACCAGGAGGGGGCGGCGCTTATGCTCCTTGCGAAGCAACAGCGCCAGCTTGCCGCAGGTCGTGGTTTTACCACTACCCTGGAGGCCGGCCATCAGGATCACGGTGAGCCCCTTGGGCTGGAAGTTGATCGAAGGATCAACCGGCCCCATCAGGTCAACGAGATGCTGGAAAACAATCTGGATGAACTGCTGCCCGGGCTCAACACCCTTGAGAACCTTTTCCCCAAGAGCCTCCTCCTCGATCTTCTGCAGGAACTCCTTGATGACCTCAAGGGCAACATCCGCCTCCAGGAGCGCCACGCGGATCTCACGCAGCGTCTCGCGGACATTCTTCTCGGTGATCTTCTTGCCGGCAATATTGCCGAGGATCCCCGTAAATCTCTTGGTGATACTTTCGAACATTTTTGAGCCTCCTGGAAGCTGGCGAGCTTCCAGGGATAAAACAGTCAGCCGCGGTTACCGAACGCCAATTCAGGGCGGTATGGTAACACTGCCACCGCAAGGCTTCCAGATGCCAAAAGAACAGCCTTGCGCCGTCTTGCGGGCTATTGCCCTGCGGGGTCGACGGTGGTAAACCAGCAGGGCTCGCCGCTGTTCAGGAAACTGCCGGGTGACCGCGCAGCTGCGCCGGCCGAAACCGCTACCGGAGAAATTCGCTGTGACCCGCCCCTGCGCTATCATCTGCCTGACCGGCTCCGAGCTCACCCGGGGAGAAACCCGTGATGCCAATGGCTCCTTCCTTGCTACGGAGCTGACCATGCTCGGTGTTCACGTCAAAGAAATCCTCCTGCTGCCGGACAACAGGCAGCAGCTTGAAGAGGCCTTCGGTGAGCTGACCGAAAAGGCCGACATCCTCATCATCAGCGGTGGCCTCGGACCCACCGCCGATGACCTCACGATCTCCGCCCTCGCTGCAGCCCTCGGCCGGGGGGTAACTATTGACCCGACGGCACGCGAAAGCATGCGCCGCAAGGCCCTCAAGCGGGTCGCAACCGAAGCGGACATTCCCGACAACTTCTACAAGCAGGGCGAGGTGGTGGAGGGCGCAGCCGTTCTTCAGAACCCCACAGGGCTGGCGCCGGCAAGCCTGGTTGAGACCAGGCGAGGCCTCGCGGTGACCCTGCCAGGCGTTCCCTATGAGCTGCGCGCGATCTTCCACGAACACCTCGCCGGGGAGCTCGCCCGGCGCCTGAGCTTGTCTCCTCCCAGGATATTACGAGCCAAGCTCATGGACCAACCCGAAAGCTGGGCAGAAACCCGGATCCAGGAGCTGGGTATCGACACCACCCGGATCGAGTATGGTATCAGCGCCCGCCCGGGAGAACTTCTTCTCAAGTTCATCTCCCACGACGAGGATGGGCATGCCCTCCTCGATGGAGTTCGCCAGGTGCTCGCCACCGAGTTTGGTGAAGATCTCTTCTTTCTGCCTGAAGGCCTTAAAGATCCAGCCGGTGAGTCACTCGACATCTCCCTCGCACACAAGGTCCATGAGCTGCTCCTGTCAAACCAGGCAAGTGTTGCAACGGCTGAATCCTGCACCGGGGGATTGATTGCCAAGCGCCTGACCGACCAGGCAGGATCATCACAGTATTTCCTGGGTTCCCTGGTCGCCTACCAGAACGACATCAAGATCTCCATGCTGGATGTAGAGGCTGCGGTGCTGGAAAGCAAGGGGGCTGTCTCGAGGGAGGTCTGCGAGGCGATGGCGCGGTCGGCCAGGGACCGGTTTTCCGCAACTTACGGGATCTCGGTAACCGGAATTGCGGGCCCGGGGGGAGGAAGTGACCAGAAACCTGTCGGCCTCGTCTATATCGGCCTCGCCGGCCCCGGGGAAGAGGCCTGTTACGTAGAGAAAAAGCTCTTTTCCGGCGGGCGCGACCTCGTGCGGGCCCAGGCAGCCACCCGGGCGCTGGACCTTTTGCGGCGAAGCCTTGAAAGCG
>CAJWZY010000320.1 GCA_913050545.1 uncultured bacterium
GTCTGAGATGCTCCGCCCCTTCGACCTGTGGATCATGAAGGCGAAGGCCCAGGCCCCGGCGTCGTAGGCGAGGTGGCGGTAGTATTTTTTGACCGCCGGCGAAACCTTGTCGACGTCTTCCATGTCCTCGATGCCGAGCTCGGGGTCTTTCACCCGATGGACATTCTTCATGAACTCCTTCATGGCATCGCTGAGCTTCTCCCAGCCGTGCTTCTGGCCCAGGTAGGCGGCGAAGAATTCGGCTCCTCCCTCCATCATCCATGTCGGGGTAAAAGGAAAGGAGCGCTGGTAGACATGGGTGTATTCGTGGATCCCCCGGGTGTAGAGGTAGGGATCCCTGAACTCGTGCGGGTTGATGAAGACGAGCTCCGCGATGGGAGGGTCGGTGTCGCCCACCATGGAGAGATAGGCATCGCCGCGGCCGCTGTGAGCTTTTTTCACCAGCTCCATTCCGGGGCCGGCCTTGCAGTAGCGCAGCTTGTCGCGATTGTCACCGCAGTGATGCCGGCAGTAGGCCTCAACCAGCTCACGATGAAACTCTTCACTGTTCAGGGCCTTGTCCTTGTGCCCGAGGATGTAGACATAGACGGGCCCGTAATTTCCGAAGTACTTCCTCGCGGCATCGATCCCATCCCGAATGATTCCGGACCACTTGGAATCGTCCTTTTCGTTCCTGGTATAGCTTGGCGGTGCCTGGTGCCGGGAAAGGAGCCTCTTTTCCGGCGCGAGCTTTTCTTCGCCACGTGCAGAGCACAGGATGACCGCGAAAATGAGTCCCCAGGAGAACAGCTTCAGGGCCGGCATTGTCATTCCTGCTCCCCGGCCGTTGCGAGGTTTTGCGGAAGCTCTCCTGGTTCTTCTTCTGCGGGGCCGGCCTGGATGACTGGCATCACCGGGGGCCACTTTTCGGCTCGCAGGTGGGTCAGCCGGTCGAGCTTCAGGGTCAAATGGAGGGCCTGGTCGAGGCTTTTACCGGGATAGCGCTCGAGGATGCAGTCGAGGTCCAGGTAGCTCGAGCCATAAAGCCGGCAGAATTCAGCCACGGCCCCGGCTGTATGTGGAACCCCAAGCCGGCAAAGGTAGCGGCTGATCTTGGCAGGGTCCCGGTCCGTTCGGAAGTGGTGGATTCTCCATGCCAGCCGCAAAGGAAGGAACCAGGCGGGCCTGAGATGGGAGGCCACGGCGACGGCCTGGTTCTGTTTCAGCAGCCTCGCGATGAAGGGCAGCTGGCGCGGATGGCAGACCTCATCGACAACTACCAGCCGCTTGTCGCGAAACGGTGCCGGGTCCGGGTTCTTTCCCGGAGCCCAGATCCATTGGTGGGGCTCATCGGAAAACGCGGGGTGCTGATCACAGAGAAATTTAAGCGCTGTGCTTTTCCCTGAACCGCTGACCCCGGTAAGTACAATCAGCTGCGCCTGGCGGAGATCGGTGCCGCCGAGCCCGAGAAAATCATCGAAGAGGATGGGCAGACCTTGTGCTGTTGTGTTCATGACTGGAAAAAATCTCCACGCCGGAAACGCTGGGGGCTTCCCACCAGCTCCTGGTCGACGAAGTCGTCGAGCAGGAGCTGCACCTCCCAGTGGACGAACAGGCCGTGTGTTGAGGAGACCTGGTTGGGGGGATAGAGAATCTTGAACATCGGCTCGAAGGAAAACGAATCCTGGAAATGGTTTTCAACTCTCCCATCCGAGGAGCTCCAGACCGACTTCCGGCTTTTGGGAATCAGCGCCACCGTTTTCGAATAGAGCAGGACGCCGCGGGACGGCTCGCTGAAGCTTATTGTCCGGCGGGTACTGCCGGTGCCTCGTACGTATTGCCCCTTTTCCAGGTTGCAGGCGACAATTCGCAGGGTGACATCTTTAAGGTCAGCCCTCGACTTCCCCTGGATCAGGTCGCTGACCAGGTATTCGGCCTTCGGGTCAATTTTTCCCGGCAGGCTCCTGAAGCGGAAGGTCATGTAGTTACGAAGTTTCTTCCTCATGGCCAGCCAGATGGCAAAACCAATGCCTCCGCTGCCGACCAGGGAGTAGAGAAAAGGCGAGGTAGGGTCGCCGTCGCTGTCGTAATGGGAGTAAACCCAGGTAGCTGACTCAGGAGACATCTGGTCGTGAATTCCCACATAGGTGTTCAGGGCCATGACTGGAAGGGCTATGAGCATCAGGCCGATGAAGGCCAGCTTGCTTCCTATCGGGATGGCCCTGAAGTTCTTGATCAGGGAGAAGACGTCTTTCGGCTCAATCAACTCCTGGGCATTCCTGCTCACGCTGGGTTTCTTGAGAGCCTTCGTCGGCAGGTCTTCTTGTACCGAGGAATCTTCAAATATCAGCTTGTCGTTGACAGTCAGCTTGCCGAAACAACGGATGCGGATTTCCTGACCTGTATAGGTGTATAGATGTTTATCCAGGATGCGCTGGGGAATCTTCACGACTCTTTCCCGCTTGCTGTCGACTGTGAATTTGTGTTTGAACAACACCTTCGAGTCGTTGACAGGCCGGCGGTCATTGACCTTCACCACGTGCTCAATGGTGAATGTGGCTTTTTTGCCAAGGAACCTGGGTTCATGAATGGCCAGGGTCGCGGTCAATCCTTCGCGGGTCTTCTTGGAATCGAACGCGAAGTTAATATCCATGAACCTGGTTACCTGCTGCTTCCAATTGAATGGGGCCGGGGCTGGGGTTCGGTCAGCAGGTGAATCCCGTTTGCTGAGAGTTCATCAATGGGCACGCCCGTTATCTGCATTGGCTGTAGCGTAAAGCCCCTCTCAGCTTATTGTCTTTCAGGGTTCATTTCGGGCAAGATAGCCCGGACAAGGTTTCCAAGGCGGTACCGGATTGTAGCAACAGAACCTGGGGAACGACAGGTTCCGCACGAAATGAGACGGCTGGCGAGAAGAATCGATGAATGGAATTGAGCTGGCGACGGCATTGAGATCGGGGCAACGCGCCTACGGCACGCTCATTACATCAGCCTCGCCTCACCTGCCCGGGAGATTGCGCGACGTAGGGCTCGACTTCGTGTTCATCGACACCGAGCACATCCCGATTGACGATCA
>CAJWZY010000321.1 GCA_913050545.1 uncultured bacterium
CTTTTTTCGGGTTTTCCGATTCTAAATACAAAAGCTGGGCGCAAACCAGGCTGGCAATATAATCGTCGATGCCGCCGGTCACGAAGATGATCCGCTCTTTCAGCAGCCGCGAGTATATGTCGTAGGCACGCTCTCCCCTATTGGTGGTTTCGACCACCATGGGAACCAGATTGTTATAAACTTTATAGGGATCGTTCATATTTTATTCCAAAATTCCATAAAATTGTGAGCCGGCTCACCGTAACCGGGCTATTCGCCCTCATCCGCATCCGGCGACTTTTTCTTTCTCGGCTATACCAATGGGACCTGGTTTTCGATGGGCTCAAAGAGTGTTCCGGCGAAGGATCCCACCCGTCGCGGTTCCGCAGTCTGTTCCTTCAGGTGCTGCGAGATCTACCTGCGCAGGACCTACAAGGGGAAGACATCGGACCTGCTCTCTCTTCTGCCCGGTGTCCTGTCAGGAAAGAAACCACCTCCGGTTTACGACCCCAAGGTGAAGCCGGGAGTGGGCCCCGAGCTGAAACCCGCAGGCGCAGAGGACTGATCTGCGGTTCAGCCGGCCTCCTTCACCTCGACGCCCAGCTCCCCTGCCAGCTCGACAACCTGGCTCCAGGTGCCGTCATCAATATCGATCCCCTCCCGGCGGCGGAGGGCGGCGGTACGCTGTTCAGGTTCTCCGGGGAGCAGGATCTCCTCGACCCCCTCCTTCAGGGGTGAGCTCCTGAGGTACTCGCTGAAAAGTTCGACCTGGTCGAGGAACTCCTCCGGGTCACAGAAACAGGCTGGATCTGTCAGCTGGATGAAGAGGCCGTTACCCACCTTTTCGGTCATCTTGCCGCACCCGGCCCCGGAGAGGGCGCCTCCCAGCAGGTCGACGATGATGGACAGCCCATACCCCTTGTGCCCCTCGCGTCCGCCGAGGGGGAGCAGGCTGCCGCCTTCGTAAAGATCGGCCGGGTTGGTTGTTGGCTTGCCCCCGGCATCGAGAACCCAGCCATCGGGGATCTCTTTCCCCGCGTTTTTTGAGATCCTGACCTTGCCCTCGGCCACCACGCTGGTGGTGATGTCCACGAGCAGGGGTTCGCCCCGGGTCGGGATGGCGATGGCCACCGGGTTGGTTGCCAGCCGCGGTTCGGTGCCTCCCCATGGAGCGACCCTGCAGACACCATGGCCATTGCAGTGGACCTGGGCGATGAAGCCCCGCTCTGCCGCCGCCAGGGGGTAAACACCTACCCGCCCGACGTGGTAGCAGTTTCGCAGGCTGAGGGCGGCGATGCCGTTTTCCTGTGCTTTCGAGATTCCAAGCTCAACCGCCCGCATGGCGGTGACCTGTCCCCAGGTATAGTGGCCATCGAGGAGCGCCGTGGTCGGCGACTCCCTGACCACCTCGATCTCGGCCCGGGGGTCGACCTTGCCCTCGCAGGCATGAGCGTAGTATTGCGCCAGCCGGACAATGCCATGGGAGTCGTGCCCGGCCAGCTGTGCCTCGACAAGGTGGTGGGCAACGATGTGGGCATCTTCTCTGCGGCTACCCATTGCCTCTATGAGGTCGGTTGACAACTCCAGGAGGAATTTGGCGGTGTAATTATTCATGGCGGTCACATTAACGCACCTGTTCGTCCGGTGCCAGTGTGCCGCGGGTTTCGGAGGAAGGCTTGGAACCCGGGGGCCGTCCCGTTAGGCTGTGTTTTTTACGGCCTTTTTCAGCGGCGGGAGTTCTAACCTCATGTCGGTCCTGATCCAGTTCAGCGAGGCGCTCAAGAGCTACGGCAAGCAGCCGATTCTCGATGGCGCCAGCGTGCAGTTTTCGACCTCGGACAAGATGGGGCTGATCGGCGGCAACGGCTCAGGAAAAAGTACGCTCTGCAAGCTGATCCTTGGCGAGGAGGAGCTTGATGGGGGGCGGCTGAAGAGGAGCTCTTCGCTGCGACTGGGGTACCTGGAGCAGGAGGATTCTTTCGAGCCGGAGGAGACGGTTCTCGAGTTTCTCGAGCGCGACAGTGGCTGCGAGAGTTGGCGTTGCGGGAAAACAGCCGGGCGCTTCGATCTCAAGAACGAGACTCTCGAGGCAAGGGTCGCTGATCTCCCGGGTGGCTACCAGACCCGGGTAAAGCTTGCCGCTATGCTCCTGGGTGAGCCCAATTTTCTTGTTCTCGACGAGCCGACGAACTATCTCGATCTCAAGACGCTGATTCTGCTCGAGCTGTTCCTGTCGGACTTCAATGGTGGCTTCCTGATCGTTTCTCACGACCGGGAGTTCCTCAAGAGAACGTGTGAGTCCACCCTGGAAATCGAGCGTGGAGAGCTGACGCTCTTTCCGGGAGGTATCGAGTCCTTCCTCGCCTTCAAGGGTGAGCGCCTGGTCGAAAAAGAGAGACGCAACAGGAACATCGATGCCCGGCGCAAGCAGATGGAGGATTTCATCTCCCGCAATAAGGTGAGGGCGTCGACGGCATCGCGGGCCCAGTCAAAGATGAAACAGCTCGACAAGCTGCAGACGATCGAGGTTCAGCACCGTATTCGAACCGCGAGAATCAAGATTCCTGAGATCGATGTCCGCAAGGGGCTGGCCCTGCGCTGCGAGGAGCTCGCCATCGGCTACGGTGAGAGCGAGGTCGCCTCAGCGATCCGTTTCGAAATCCAGCGTGGCGAGAAGGTCGCGGTTCTCGGCGACAACGGGGAGGGAAAAACGACCTTCCTGCGCACCATAGCCGGCGATCTTGCCCGGCTGGGAGGCGAATATTCCTGGGGTCACGGGCTGGATGTGGCCTATTACGCCCAGCATGTCTACAGCGCCCTCGACCCCGCCCAGGATATCTATACCCACCTTGACCAGGCTGCCGCTGTCGGGGTCGAGCGCCAGGAGATCCTGAAGGTGGCAGGGAGCTTCCTGTTCAGTGGCGATGAGGTGGAGAAAAAGATCTCGGTTCTCAGTGGAGGGGAGCGTGCGCGGGTGTGTCTTGCCGGGCTGCTCCTTGGACGCCGGCCGGTGCTCCTGCTCGATGAGCCCACCAACCACCTGGATTTCGAGACCGTGGAAGCCCTCGCCCAG
>CAJWZY010000322.1 GCA_913050545.1 uncultured bacterium
CGATCTCAGAGGGTGACCACAACACCATCACCGAGTGCCAGGAGGGAATCGCTCTCTTTGCCAAGGATGGCAGCAACGAGGGTGGCCACGCCACCTTCCACAGCCTGATCTGCTGGGGCAATGCAGCTGATGTGATCGTGGATGGCCTTTCAACGGTCTCCTTTGAGTTTTCCAATATCGGGATGCTCCAATGGCCTGGAGAGGGCAACATCTCCGCCGACCCGCTCTTTACCGATGCCGCGGGACTGGATTACACCCTTGGTGAAGGGTCGCCCTGTATCGACACCGGCCGTGGGGGCAGCGAGATGGGGGCCTTCGGTTTCGAGGGTGGTGGGCCTGACCCCGTGGAGACGCTCTTCGTGCGAGGGGATGCCAACGAGGATGGTCTGATCGATGTGTCTGACGCTATCACCGAGCTGGCTTATCTCTTCCGGGGGGGCGACGGAGCGGAGTGCCTTGATGTAATGGACGCCAACGATGATGGCGAGGCGGATGTCTCCGATGCCATCTTTATCCTGCGCTATCTCTTCTCCGCCGGAGCTTCACCCCCAGCGCCTTTCCCGGAGGCCGGAGTCGATCCGACCGAAGACGGGCTCTGGTGCCCCTGATTGGCCAGCTGCCAGTTGCTCAGGCCTTCGGCGCTTCGGCCTTTTCCTTCAGCAGGCGTATACCCTCGATGATCTTGTCGGAGGCCGCCTCTATTTCTTCCCTGCTGGGCTTTTTTCCGGTTCCCTCGAAGGTGATCGGGTCTCCCACGTAGAGGCGACTGCGCGAAGGGCAAATGACTCCCAGCACGATGGAGTCAAAGGCTGGAGCTCCCTTGATGTAAACGGGGATAAGAGGCGCTCCGGACCAGAGGGCGAACATGGCTGCTCCCATCTTGGTGGCGTCTGCCTCTTCGAGCTCTTCGGGGGTTCGGATTCCTCCTTGTGGGAAGAGCCCGATGCCTTTTCCTTCCTTGAGTAATCGCAGGGTGGTACGGGTGGCCCGCAGGTCATTTCCATCCCGGTTCACCGGGATGGCCCCCATGGCGTTGAAGTACCAGTGCAGACCGAAGGTCTCATAGTATTCGCGCGCCATCAGGTAGTGGATCCACCGCTTGGTGAGGTAACCCACCAGCATCGGATCCGCTCCGGAGGTGTGATTAGCCACCAGGATGAAGGGGCCTGACTCCGGGATGCAGTCATTTGCGCCGATCATCTTCAGCTGGTGCCAGGTGCGGCAGTAGATCGTGTTTATCAACCGTGAAACCGACAGGACAAAGGTGTCTTCAGGGCCACGCAGAAACGGGGCCAGCAGACAGCAGAGTGCGATCAGGGTGGCGGGCAGGCTCACAAGCACTACGGCGATGATGATCAGGATGTGGGAGTTGCCTTCGGGCATGCTCAATACATTGCCTTAAAAGGGGTTCATCGGTCAATATGGAGGAAAAGAGATCCCGGTTCCGGTGGCGGTGCCTGTGTGGATCCAGTTTCGTTGTTTTAGCCTGCTGGACCGAGTTGATTATGCGGATTATTTCCGGATCGCAAAGAGGGCGGAAGTTGCTGGGGCCGAAAGATTCATCGGTGCGCCCGGCATTGGACAGCACCCGTGAAGCGGTTTTTTCCATCCTGGGGGAAAGGGTTGAGGGCGTCGAGGTTCTGGACCTGTTCTGCGGAGTGGGAGCTTTCGGGCTGGAGGCGCTCAGCCGCGGGGCAAGACGCGCTTATTTCGTCGACAACTCACCCGCTTCGTTGAAGATACTGCAGAGAAATATTGAGCTGCTGGGTCTCGAAGCCTTTGCCACAGTCGAACAGGCCGATGCGTACCGTTTTGCACTGCCACCGTCCGTTTCACCCGGCCTTATTTTTTCTGATCCCCCCTTCCCGGTATTCAAGGAACAGCCGGGCACCCAGCGGGTTTTCAGCATGGTGGACAGGTTGCTGTCGAGCCTGCCGGAGCAGGCACCTGCGACCATGGTTCTGCGGCTGCCATCCTGGTTTCGTGGCGAGGTTCCCTTCAGCGTGGAAGATCGCCGGGATTACGGCGAATCGACCGTGGTCTTCCTGTCCTCGACGGATTTTTCCGGGGGCTCCACATAGGCAGGAGCGACCTCGAGATCAGAGGTGTCAAGCTTCGCGGGCTCAGGCGAGAAGAGGGAGCTGCTTTTTTTGACCTGCAGGTCAAGGATGGCAACGGTTTCTTTCTCGGCGATGAGATCCTTGCCCTGTACCAGGAGCCTGTATTTTCCGGGAGTAAGAGTGTTGGGCAGCTCACAGGTGTCAAAAACCATGAGGATGTTATCCCTCTCCCCGGGCCGGTAGACAATCGAGCGGGGTTCAATGAAGGTCCTGGTGTCGATGACTTCCGAGCGGGCATCCGTTAACTTCCAGCTCGCGCTGAACCTGCGCGTATAGGTCCGGTCTTCTTCTGTTCCCGAGGGCTTTTCCTCGAGGCCCTCAAACTCGGCCTTGAACTGGATCTTTTCTCCCCGGTCGAAGATGTTTGGACAGGGATCGAAATCCCTGAGGCCGCGAAGGTTTTTTACGAAGGTGACATTGACGAGGCGAACGCCCGGTGTGCCGGTCGCCTGGTCTGCAGGTGATTCGATCTTTCGCGGCTCAGCCGGTCTGCGGCCGAGTGTCCTGCCTGCAGAAGCAGGGGGCAGGGCAGCTTCCCTGGGTGTAAGGGTGGCTGGGGGAGCGAGCACGGCCAGCTCCGAGGCCTTCCCTGTTTCAACAGGAGTGCTGGTGGCAGGGGGCTCTTTTCGCGTCGAGTGTTCCGTGGGCTGGTCTTCGGCTGGGGATCTCGGTGCGGGTGCTTTTGTACCAGGGCTGGCAGGCTCACCGAGCCGGGCCCTGATGACCTCCTGGAAGACCGAGGCAAGGACCAGGTCCCGTTGATCAGTTTTTCCGGCCAGCTCGTGCCGGGCAGCATCCAGCAGCCTGCCGGCAAGCCCACCCGTTTCTGTTTGCGCGGGCCTTGTCGCGGAAGGGGTCGGGGGCTGGTTCAGCTCGAGGCGCGGCGCCGGGTCTGTGACCATGGGGACAGCCCGGCGGGGGG
>CAJWZY010000323.1 GCA_913050545.1 uncultured bacterium
CATAATGAATTTCAGTGAACGCTGCACCATCAGCTCAGGAAAATATTTCCCTGGCGCCTTCACTGGTTTGATCCCCTCGTACAAATCATGAAATCCGCTACCGTGCAGGAAATAATGGTTGTAGTTGTCAATGAAACCGTCGCGAATGCCGAAGAACTCATCGAAGCCCTGCCGGGTGGGGCCGTGGTCGTGATGGGCTCCGAGATGCCACTTGCCGAAGAGGGCCGTCCTGTACCCGGCGGCCTTCAGTGATTCGGCCAGGGTGATCTCAGCAAGAGCCATGTTGCGGCCTTTCGGCCCCTTCATGTCTCCCTGCATCCAGTTGTTGACCCCGGAACGCTGGGGGTGGCGGCCGGTTAAAAGAGCCGCCCTTGCCGGGCAGCAGACCGTGTGGGCGTAGGCCTGGGTGAACCGCACCCCCGTCTTCGCCAGCCTGTCGATGCTGGGTGTATGGAGGTCTTTCGATCCGAAGCACCTGGCGTCCAGCGTGCCCTGGTCATCAGTGAAGAGAATCACCACGTTGGGCCGGCGGGCCTTTGCCTGCGCAGTGGGGGCGTTTCCTTTCGCGGCGGCCGGCAGCAGGCCCAGGAGGGCAGCAAGACAGATCCATTTCTTCATTTTGAGCCAGCTCCTGGAGATCAGGGGTTTTCCTCTGGGTACTACAGCCGGGATCAGCAGACGCTCTCGATGTAGGCAAGGCAGAGCTCGATCGTTGCCTCGATGCCTTTGACATGGGTTCTTTCGACGCCATGGGAGGCAGCAACTCCGGGACCGACAAGCCCGACCCGGAAATCGTTTCCGGCCCTCAGCGCCGCCGATCCATCCGATCCGTAGTAGGGATAGACATCGACAGAGTGGGGGATCGATTTCTCTTCCGCCAGGTCGACAAGCTTCTTGCGCATGGCGTAATCGTAGGGGCCGCTGGTGTCCTTGGCGCAGATCGAGCAACGCACCTCACTGCCCTCGCAGGGGTCGCCGAGGACGCCCATGTCGATGACCAGCAACTCCTCGATGGTGTCGGAGTAGCCGCAGGTGCCGCCGTGTCCCACCTCTTCGTAGTTGGAGAAGAAGAGCTCCACCGGGAGTCCCTCTTTGGAGGGTGGCAGCCGCCGGGCAATCTCGAAGAGGACGAAGCAGCCGGCCTTGTTGTCCATAAAGCGGCCCTTGACGTAGCCGGAGGGCAGCTCCTGGTAGCGCGGGTCGAAGCAGACGATATCCCCGGGACGCACTCCGAGCTCCCGGGTGTCGGCCTCCTTGTAGATCTCCTCATCGAGGCGAATGTGCATATTGGAGGTGTCGCGCCGGGTCTTGTTCAGGTCCCGGTTGGCATGGGATGAGGGGTTGTCGAGCAGGAAGGTGCCGGTCAGGATTTTTCCACCCATGGTATAGACCTTGACGTACTCGCCCTCCGCCATGTTCAGCGACAGGCCACCAATGGTGGAGACCGCCAGGGTCCCATCGGAGTTGATGCCACTGACCATGGCGCCGAGGGTGTCGGTATGGGCGGCGATCGCCAGCCTGGGGGCCGGGCCCATTGAGCAGCGCACAGCACCCTTGTTGCTCAGCTCGGGCTGGTAGCCATAACCCCGCAGCACCTCGGCGGCGTACTCGCAGGCCTGCTCTGTGAAGCCGGTGGGGGAGTCGATCTCTACGAGGCTTTTCAGAGTTTCAAGTGAACTCATCGTGTTTCTTTCCTCTCTCGATGGGCTTTACGCCGCACGGCGGCATCGAACGAAGGATAGAAGGGTCGGGAGTGTCTGTCAATAACAGGCCACAGCCGGCAGGGCCCGGTATAAAAAGAGAGAGGGCGGCGAACCGAGGAGGTCGCCGCCCTGTACTCTTCTCTTCAGTCTCTTTCTAAGAGCTTATTGGTTCGGGAAGTTATTTTCATAAGCTTCCTGCCTGCCTCTGTTCGTGGTCTGCGTGTAGACCTGGGTCGTCGAGAGGTGCTTGTGGCCCAGGAGCTCCTGGACCGCCCTCACGCTCGCGCCCTTGTCGAGCAGGTGCGTCGCAAAGCTGTGGCGCAGTGTATGCGGCGACGTTTTCTTGTTCATCCCGGTTACCTTGATGTACTTGTCGAGAATCTTTCGAATGCTGCGGCTGGAGAGCCGTTTTCCGAAACGATTCAGGAAGAGCGCATCGCCTTTTTCATCCGCTACTGGCGTGTGGGTTTTGATCCGGGACTCGATGTAGCGCTTGATCGCCAGCAGGGCAAAGCTGCCGATCGGCACCAGCCTCTCCCTGGCAGCCTTGGCGCCATCGCCCTGTTCGTTGATGCGCTGGCGGGCAGGCACCTTGATGACCTCGGCGTTAAAGTCGAGGTTCAGGACGTTGAGGGCCGTGAGCTCACTCACTCTCAGGCCGGTGGAATAGAGCGTTTCGAGGATTGCCCGGTCGCGGCAGGACTGGAAGGTGTTGCCCTGGGGGGCGTTGAGAAGCTTCTCTACTTCGTCGACGCTGAGGAAGTGGGGGAGCTTCTTCTCAACCTTCGGGGTCTCGATCGAGATGAGAGGATTGGTGGTGATATGTTCCTTGCGCATGAGGAACTTGTAGAAGCTGCGAATGGTCGCCAGCTTACGGACGATCGTCGTCTTCTTGTAATTGCGCTCGGTCAGCTCGGCCAGGAACTCACGCACCTGGAGGGTCGTGATACTGGCGGGGTGTGGAACCACGTGGGTTTCCTTACAGAAAAATCGCATGAACTGGTGCAGGTCTTTTTCGTAAGCGCGGATCGTCTCGGGAGACATGTTCCGTTCTTCGCGCAGGTACCTGACGAATTCCTTTTCAAAGTCCATGTCGGCAGCCGGGAGCTCACCTCCGGGCGCAGGCGTGGCAGTCGCGGTTTCTTCGATTCCGGGTGCAGGCGTGGTAGCCGCGGTTTCTTCCATGGGAATGGAAGGTGCAGGCGGCTGGGGCGCTGCGGGGATCGCCGGAGCCGGCATCGGGGCGCTGTACTCCGGGGTGGGTGGTGTTGCTCTCGGCAGGGTGTTGTCCATGGCCGGTT
>CAJWZY010000324.1 GCA_913050545.1 uncultured bacterium
AAAGCTGGGGCAGGTCGGTGTTGCCGCCGGTGAGGATGGTCACGACGCGCAACCCCTTGAGCTCATCGCATCCCAGCAGGGCCGCGACGCCCGCTGCGCCCGAGGGCTCCACCAGGAGCTTGGCGCGCTCCAGGAGCAGGCGCTGGGCACGCAGGATCGAATCGTCATCGACCAGCAGCACCCGGTCGACGTGTTCGAGGGCCGCCTCGAGCGTCAGCTTGCCAGGTGCCATCGGCTTGAGGCCATCGGCTATGGTTCCCGGCACCTTCTCCAGGGTCACGAGCTCCCTGGCGGCAACCGACAGCGCCATGGCGTTGGCATCGGTCGGCTCGACCGCGATCACGCGGGTCGATGGGTTCCTGTGGGAGAGGGCGATCGCCACGCCGGCGAGCAGGCCACCGCCGCCGGTGGGCACCAGGATCGCGTCGGCTTCGGGAAGCTCATCGATAATCTCCAGGCCGGTGGTCCCCTGGCCGGCAATGACGTCGGGGTGGTCGAAGGGCGGGATGATGAGGCTGCCGTTTTCGCCTGAGATCTCGAGGGCTCGCTGGTGCCGGTCGGTCGAGGCCAGGCCGGCGATCTCGAGCCGGGCACCGTAGGCCTCGATGGCGGCCTTCTTGACCGAGGGGATGTCCTCGGGCACAACGATCGTCGCGTCGATGCCGAGCGTCCTCGCGGCCAGGGCGACCGCCTGCCCGTGGTTACCGGATGAGAAGGTGATGACCCCTGCGCCGGGCATCCTCTCCTCCTCGACCGCGCGCAGGCAGGCGTTCATGGCGCCGCGGAACTTGAAGGCGCCGGCCTTCTGCAGGTTTTCGCATTTGAGCCAGACATCGCAATTGGAGAGCTCGCCGATGGATCGGCTGCTGAGCAGCGGAGTCCAATGCGCGTGCGTCCCGATCCGGTTGCGGGCGCTTTCAATCGCCGCGAATTCGGGAAGTTGAAGATCCGGCATGGTGTATCAGTCCTTTTCAGCTCGTTCCAGGTCGGGGTTGGCCAGGGGGGCTTCTGCCGGGGTTTCCCCTGGCGCCACTCAGCGGCCGTCGGTGATTGAAATCACGGATTCGTATCTTCCATCGACGCCTCCCGGCTCGTAATCGAAGGGCTGGATGGCCAGGTAAAGCCGTCCGGCGGTCTTCGAGCGCAGGCGGTATTTTTCCGCGATCTTGAAGGGCTTCCCGCTCTTGCCGATCTTCCCCACGAGACAGAGCATTGGAAAGCCCTGCTGTGATTTGAAGCTATTGTAGCGCGTCGTTCCGGCAGGTCCCGCCTTGACGTTCCAGTTCTCCACCGAGGTCTGGCCGCTGGCCTTGATTGACAGGAGCTTGTTCTTGCCGACATCGAAGCGGCTATCGAGCCAGGTTCCGTTTGGCTGGTAGTTCGGAGTGACGATCACGGAGCGATTGATCAGTCCGACGGCCTTGAAGTTGATCGCCTCGAGGTCGGCAATCCGGATGGTGAGCTCCCCGTAGAGTGTTTTCAGGGCAAAGGATTCGGTCAGGACCTCGCCGCGAAAGCTCAACTCATCGGTACGAATCTCATCCCTGGCCTGCACCTTTTTGTTCTTCGGCGGTGGATTCTTGCCCGCCTCAAGCTCGAGTTTTTCAATAACTGCGAGTGTTCCCCCCGGGAGATCTCCACCCGCGGTCGCCGCGAGGTGCTTGAGGGGAGCCAGGGCCGGGGGGCCGAGGGCAAGCAGGGAGTCCGCGGCCGTCTTGCGGTCCTCCTCGGTTCCGGTTCCCATGAGGGCAAGCAGGGCCGTGGTTTTTTTTACCAGGGCACCATCCAGTCTTGGCGCCAGACGCACCGTGACGAGCTGCCCGTTGGGGATATCGAGGACGCCGTACCTGGTGCGCACCCGGATCGAGTCGAAGGCCGGCCGGGCGGGAATCTTGCCCCTGTCACGCAGCAGGAAGACCGGCACAGGTTTTTTCTCATCCTGCAGCTTTGGCCGCTGCGCGGGAGCTTTTTTGGCTCCGGGCGCGGGCGCCTTGCGGAGGATCTCGGCAATCTTTTTCGCATCCTGGCTCCAGCCGGTGCCGCACAGGCTCCAGCAAAGAAGCGCCGCGAGGATTGTGGATCGAGAAAATCTTCCGGGCATCGAAGCACCCTGTTTGAATTTGCAGGCTGTTTTTGCGGCCACAGCGGGATCATAAGGCGGGGCGGGGAACAGACACAGTTATTTTTATCCAGCTGAAGGTTCCCGGGCTCCGGGTTTTATTGTTGGCTCCTCAAGCGGGCAATCTGTACTTACCGGTTTCGAGGTGGATGCCAGCAGCTTTCGTTTCGGTTAACCTCATACACGCATAGCCACCCGTCAGCGGAGCTGTTTTGATGAAAGCTGAAGTTGTAGTCATAGGAGGAGGGGTTGTGGGCCTCTTCGTAGCCCGCCGGCTTGCCATGCGGGGAGTGAAGGTCACTCTCTTCGAGGCCGGCAGCCTCGGAAGCGGAGCAAGTGGTGCTGCTGTTGGGGTCCTGAAGGCGCCGGCACCCGCTCGCACGGCTTTTGGAGCCATCTCCCGGGAGGGGGCGGAGGCCTATGCATCCCTTGCTCCGGAGCTTTTTGAGGAGACGGGAATTGATACCGGGTACAGGCCCTGTGGGTGTATCCACCTGAGTCGGGAGCTGCCCCGCGATCCGCAGAGGGAGGTTGAGAGCTGGTCCTGGACCGGCGTCAAGGCGTCCTGGTGTGAACGTGAGCGCATCGAGGAGCTGGTGCCGGGATATGGGGGGGAGCAGTCGATCGGCCTGGAGCTGGATCGTGAGGCGCTGATCGATCCTCCCGCACTGCTGGCTGCCCTGGAAGCCTCCTGCCGCGCCAGGGGGGTGGAAATCATCCAGGAGGCCGGGCGGCTGGAGCTCAGGGAGAAAGATGGCAGGGCCCTGCTGCCGCAATCCTGGGCTTCACGCATGGGAGAGGATACGCGGGTAGTCGTTGCCGCCGGCAGCTGGACCCCGGCGGTAGTTGATTCCATGGGGGCTGGGCGGGTCGCGGTGGCGC
>CAJWZY010000325.1 GCA_913050545.1 uncultured bacterium
CTTCGGCCTCCGGCTCAGCAGCTTCAGCCTCTTCGGCCTCCGGCTCAGCAGCTTCGGCCTCTTCGGCCTCCGGCTCGGAAGTTTCAGGTTCTGCAGGAGCTGCCTTCAACTCCCCGCTTGCAAGCTGGTCAAAAGCCTCTTTTGTCAGCAGGACACAATCAGCCTGGAGAACTTCGAGAGTGTTAAAATTCCCAATCTCAGAGACCCCGACCTTTTTCAGATTGCGGGCCGACAACAGGAGATTGCGATTGCTCGAAACAGTACCGATCAGGACTCTCTGGCCTTCCAGGCCACATGCTGCGAGGATTCTCACCAGCTCACTGGTGCGAGGATTCTCGAAATCCAGTCCATCAATTACCTGGACTTCTCCAGAGCTGAACTTGGAATAAAGAGCCGATCGCAGGGCAAGGCGCCTTTGTTTCTTGTTGATCGAATAAGAGTAATCCCTGGGGTGTGGGCCGAACACAACTCCACCACCTCTCCAGATGGGGGATTTCCGCGTTCCGGAACGCGCGTTACCGGTACCCTTCTGCTTCCAGGGCTTTTTCCCACTGCCTGCAACCTGTGCCCGGGTCTTGGTCTGATGCGTGCCTACCCTGCGGTTAGCCTGGTACATCACCACCGCTTCCTTGATGAGACGGTAGCGAACCCTGTCATCCAGGTTGTCAGAAGAGATCGAGAGCTCTCCCTTGTCCTCTCCACCGGGGCCCCTTGAGCTTACCTTGAAGGTCTGAACTTGTTTTTCGGCTGCCTTGGCACTCATTAAAGCAAACTCTCTTCGATGTAGAGATAACCGCCACGGGAACCGGGGACCGCACCCTTAACCAGGAGAAGGTTCTTTTCCTGGTCAAGCTTCACCACCTCGAGATTCATGGTCTTACAGGCAACGTTACCGAAGTGTCCCGGCCCCTTCTTGCCCTTGGCTACACGACCGGGATCAGTATGCATACCCGTACTACCTACAAGGCGAACACTCTTACCACCATGAGACTTGTCGCCCGTGGAGTGTCCATGCCGTTTGATAATACCAGCAAAGCCGCGTCCCTTGCTCACCCCGCTTACATCGACACGGGTAACTCCTTCGAAAACCCTGACCCCGATGATATCGCCAAGATTGACCTCGGTGGCCGACTCAGCTTCTTCCTCAGGCTCTTCCGCAGGCTCTTCCTCGGCCTCGGGTTCTCCTTCAGCAGCTTCCTCTGAATCCTGCTCATCGGCGGCCTCTGCGGAGTCAGCCTCCTGGGCGTCCTCGGAAGCCTCTTCGGCAGCAACGGCCTCCTCGGGCTCTTCTTCAGGAGCTTCCACTGCCTCCCCGGCAGCCTCTTCTGCAGGAGCTGCGCTGGGGGCACCGGTGAGGATATCAGCCGGATCGATAAAGGGGATCTCACGAATGAAATGCTTTGTATTGACGCCCAGCTTGTCAAAACAGACCTGCTGGGGGCGCTTTGCATCTTTGCGGCGATCGTCAAACCCTACCTGGTAGGCGCTGTAACCATCCAGCTCCTCGGTCTTGATCTGGAGAACAGCACAGGGACCCGCCTGGAGAACCGTAATCGGTATCCATTTCCCATCCTCTGAGAAGATCTGGGTCATCCCGACCTTTTTCCCGAGGAGCGCTTTTCTTGATTGTCTACTGACCGAGGTCATTTTTCTTTCTTCCAGTTAAACTCGCCACCCAACCCCTTGTTGGACAACCGCTGTACTCGACTATCCGTCAGGCTTTCATCTTCAGGTTGACACCCGCGGGCATGTTGATCTTTCGCAGGTCTTCCATCGTCCTGGCACTGGGCTCAAGGATCTCGATCAACCTCTTGTGAGTTCTTATCTCGAACTGTTCCCTGGACTTTTTATTCACGAAGGGTGAACGGTTGACGGTGTACCGCTCGATCCGTGTCGGCAACGGAACCGGCCCGGAAACCTTTGCTCCAGTCCGCTTAGCTGTCTCTACGATCTCAACCGCGGCCCCATCCAGGACATCGTGATCGTAGGCTTCCATTCGAATTCGGATCTTCACAGCGATCTCACAATCTAACGAGTCTGAAACTGCCCGGGACCCAGGCTTTCGAACAAGTCGAAGGCAGGTCCCCCACCGCGGGACTCTTCCCGAGGCAAGGCAAACATCGAACACGGCCTGCCAATCCCGGGGAAAACATACGACCCCCTGGGACCAGAAAAAGATGCTCAGCGAGCACCCTTGCAAGCCACCAATACCCCCTCATCCCGGGAACGCATAAACCTTGACAGTGCAATAACTAAGGTCTACCCCGGGAAAAGGGCGAAACCCGAGATTATAGCGACCCTGCCATCACTGTCAACAGACAATCCCCGGAAAAGAATTTCCCCCTTCAGGCCATAGAAAGCGCCAGGGAAAAGCCGCTTGACGATCTCGCAAGGTGTTTAAAGGTAATGCCTTACAGGTATTCCTGTTCAGCTTCCAAATATCAGAGCTTGAATCTGGCAGCCACCGCGGAAGGAACTGCTGCATAGGATTCCGGCTCCAGGCTGATCGTCCCCCTGCCCTGGGTCAATGAACGAAGAACTCCGGTATAGCCAAAGGTCTCTGCAAGGGGAACAACTCCACGCAGAATCCGGTTGATCCCCTCGAGGTCAACTTCCCTGATCACCGTTCGTCTCTGGTTCAGATCTGTTGAAACGTTTCCGTAATATTCTTCAGGAACCTGGATCTCAAAACGCATCATCGGTTCAAGAACGAAGCTCTCGGCCGAGCTGAGCGCATCGTCAAAGGCCGCGTTAGCAGCAGTCGCAAAGGCTACCGCTGAAGCTTCACCCTGGCGTGTACCTCCTCCGATGATCCTGACCCTGATTCTCATCAGCGGCAGACCGAGCGTGCCGCCGGACTCAACCGCTGCGGCAAGGGAGTCTTCGACAGCCGGCTGGAACTCAAGCGGAACATCTTCCTTGGAGAGCTGGTTGACGATCTCGCACCCACTCTCATCAGAGCCCGGCTCA
>CAJWZY010000326.1 GCA_913050545.1 uncultured bacterium
GGGGTGATGGGCCGTAACTCCGCCCTCAACCCCGGGCACCAGGAGGTTCCGGAGCCGGATGTTGGCGAAGGTTCCGCGAATCATCACCTCGTGGTTACCACGGCGCGAGCCGAAGGAGTTGAAGTCCTTGCGTTCGATGCCGAGAGCTTCGAGATAGCTCTCCGCCGGACCCTCTTCGGGAATCGCTCCGGCCGGGGAGATGTGATCGGTGGTGACGGAATCCCCCAGCAGGGCGAGAGCCCTCGCATCGCAGATCGCCGCGATGGGCGACACCTCGGGGGTGAGGTCGGTGAAGAAGCTCGGCTCACGAATGTAGCTCGATTCGGGCTTCCAGTCATAGATCTCGCCGCCGGAGACGGGAATCGCGTTCCAGTCCTCGTTGCCATCGAAAACGTTACCGTACTCCTGCTCGAAGAGATCAGGACTCAGCGCCGACTTCAGAACATCACGGATCTCCTCCTGGCTCGGCCAGATGTCGCGCAGGTAGACCGGCTCTCCATCTGAGCCCTCACCAATCGGCTCGCTGACCAGGTCGACATCCATGGTGCCGGCAAGGGCATAAGCGACCACCAGCGGCGGTGAGGCGAGGTAGTTCGTGCGCGTCAGTGGACTCACCCGCCCTTCAAAATTCCGGTTACCCGAGAGGATCGCAGCTGCAACGAGATCATTATCCTCGATCGCCGCGGTCACGGCCTCCGGCAGCGGGCCACTGTTACCAATACAGGTCGTGCAGCCGTAGCCGACAATGTCAAAACCGAGCTCGCCGAGAGATTCCGTCAGCCCGGCAGCATCAAGGTAGCGACTGACTACACGAGAGCCGGGCGCCAGGCTGGTCTTGACGTAGGAGGGCACCTTCAATCCCTTCGCCAGGGCGTTTCGGGCCAGCAGGCCCGCCCCGAGCATGACCGAGGGGTTGGAGGTGTTGGTGCAGCTGGTAATGGCTGCAATCACCACGGATCCGTGCCCCATGCTGGACCCGGAGCCGTTCACATCCACCTCGACATTGAGCGCGTTGCCGTTACTTTCAACGCCATAGCTGTCGGAGAGGACCGAGCGGAAGCTCGCCTTGCTCTCCGAAAGCAGGATCCGATCCTGCGGTCGTTTCGGCCCGGCAATGCAGGGCTCCACCACCGACATGTCGAGCTCCAGCAGGTCGCTGTACTCCGGGTCGGCGGAGTCATCGGTCCTGAACAGGCCCTGTTCCTTTGAATAGCGTTCGACAAGATCGACCAGTTGGGAAGGACGGCCGGTACCACGCAGGTAATTGAGCGTCTCATCGTCAACAGGGAAAAAGCCCATGGTCGCCCCGTACTCCGGTGCCATGTTAGCGAGGGTCGCCCGGTCGGCGAGGCTCAGCTTCGAGAGCCCCGGTCCGCAGAACTCAACGAATTTAGCCACCACTCCATGGCTGCGAAGCATCTCGGTAACCGTCAGGACCAGGTCGGTTGCGGTCGCCCCCTGCGGGAGCTCCCCTGTGAGCTTCATGCCCACCACCTCCGGCGGCAACATGTAGATGGGCTGGCCGAGCATCGCTGCCTCCGCCTCGATTCCCCCTACTCCCCAGCCAAGGACGCCAAGACCATTGATCATCGTCGTATGGGAATCTGTCCCGACAACACTGTCAGGCAGCGCCACCGCGGTGTCGCCACTATGCTGCAGCGTCACGACGCTGGCGAGATACTCCAGGTTTACCTGGTGAACGATTCCCGTCGAGGGAGGAACAACCCGGAAATTATCGAAAGCATCAGCGCCCCAGCGCAGGAACTCGTAGCGCTCACCGTTGCGATCGAATTCGCGCTCCGCGTTGATCAACAGGGATGCCAGCGAACCGTATTCATCAACCTGTACCGAATGATCGATGACCAGGTCAACCGGAATCAGCGGATTGATCTTCTTCGGGTCACCGCCCAGCCTGGCGGTGGCGCTTCGCAAAGCAGCGAGATCCACCACGGCGGGTACACCGGTAAAATCCTGCATGACCACCCGCGCGGGCTTGAAGGGCACCTCACCACTGCCTGGGTCGCTGGCGCTCCATGCTGCGAGACTCAGCACATCCTCCTGGCGCACCTGGAACCCATCGCACTGGCGCAGGGCGGCCTCCAGCAGAACCTTGATCGAGTAGGGAAGACGAGAGACCGATCCGGCCCCTTGCGCCTCAAGACTTGCCAGGCTGAACCAGTTCACCTTTCCCGCAGCGGTTTCCAGCTCCGAGAGGGCGCCGAGGGGATCATTCAAATTCGACATTTCCATTATCCTTGAATCTACCGGGCCGGCCCGCCCATTTCCATTTACAGGCCAACCAGTTCACTTTCGGTCCTGATGGCATCGATGCAATTCTGAATATGCCCGGTGGTATCGACCCCGAGCTCCTCGATGCCCTGCGAAATATCCTCGCGGCTGACCGCCGCCGCGAAACGCTTATCCTTCAGTTTTTTCTTTACCGACTTCGGCTTGAGATCCGAGATCCCGTTCGGCCTGACCTTGGCACAGGCCACGATAAACCCGGCCAGCTCATCAACGGCGAACAGGGCCTTTGCCATCGCAGTCTCCCTGGGAGTACCGCTGTATTCGGCGTGACCGAGTATAGCGGAAAGAATCCCTTCGTCGACTCCAAGACCGCGAAGATGCTCGACCCCGACAAAGGGGTGCTCCTCTTCGCCCGGGTGTTTTTCATAGTCAAAGTCATGCAGCAGGCCGGTGACCCACCACCGCTCAAGCTCGGCGGGTTCAAGTTGCCCGGCGTAGAACCCCATGCAGGCGGCAACCGCCTCCATGTGACCCCGCAGGGATGGACTCTCCGTCCACTCGTGCATCAGTGCTCGTGCCTCGGCTGCATTCATGGGCAATAATATAGCCACTCCGGGGGCCCGGGAAAAGAGCCAGGCTGGCCCCTGGCTGTTTTCATCGGCGGACACCCGGGCTTTCAGGTATCCTGATCGGCGATGACAAACAGTCGTAAAACCG
>CAJWZY010000327.1 GCA_913050545.1 uncultured bacterium
CCGGCATCGCCATGTACTCCTCGGCGAAACGGCCGTAGACATCGAGAATCTTGAGCGTCTCTTCTACCGCCTCTTCCTCCGTTGCATGCACCGTATGACCTTCCTGCCAGAGAAATTCAGTCGTACGCAGAAAGAGGCGCGTTCGAAGCTCCCAGCGAACTACGTTGGCCCACTGGTTGATCAGGATCGGCAGGTCCCTGTAGGACTGGACCCACTTGGCGTAGGTCTCGCCTATGATCGTTTCACTGGTCGGCCTTACGATCAGGGGCTCTTCAAGTTCCCCTGCCGGCCTCAACCCCCCCTCGGGATCGGGCTCGAGGCGATGATGGGTGACCACCGCACACTCCTTGGCGAACCCCTCAACATGCTCGGCTTCCCTCTCGAGATAGCTCAACGGTATGAAGAGAGGGAAATAAGCGTTCTCGTGGCCGGTCTCCTTGAACATGCCATCGAGGACAGCCTGCATGTTCTCCCAGATGGAATAACCCCAGGGCTTGATGACCATGCAGCCCCGCACCGGGGAAACCTCGGCAAGATCTGCAGCACGAATAACCTGCTGATACCACTCAGGGTAGTTCTCAGCTCGGCTGGGATTGATGGCGTTCTGCTGTTTCTTAGCCATTTCTTTCGTGTCCGGATCTGAGCATGACACCCAATATCAATACAACCCGGAGTGCCTGCATACCACCATCCCACTGCAGTCGCTGGTTCAGAGCCTGCAAAAGAAGAACCTGGTCAGCTTTCGCTGGGAGCAGCTTTCTTCTTCCCCTTGACGGGCTTGATGATTCCAGCCTTCAACAAGGTCACGTAGGCCCCGTTCTTGGTAATCGTGCGCAGAGCCCGGGTAGAGAGACGAACACGCACCTTGCGGTTGATCTCGGGCACCCAGATCGATTTCCACTGCAGGTTAACCTTGAACTGACGCTTGGTTTTTCCGGTAGTCCGCAGACCGACTCCACCCTTGCTCTTGGGCACTCCCCTGCGGGCGTACTTTAATCCGGTGGTGGTCTTTTTACCGGTTATCTGGCAAACGCGACTCATTGTCGTCACTCCCACTGACTCAACTATTGAAGAATCGACTTTTGTACTTCATGAACCCCGATGATGCAAGGATTTACGGCTCCCAATGGGATCCCGCTACAGCCTGAAAACACCGTGATTACCCCCCGAGAAGACCCCTGCAGAAAATATTTCTCCTGAAAGCCAAAGTACCTTGGAATAAAGGACTTAGAAAATCTGTAAGCGTCATCCGAGAAATCAGGCCGAGATCGGTCAGTCAGCGCCTTCCACGTCGGAATCAAAAACCCTCACATTCTTCCAATTATCTTTCTGCCCCTCGATAAACTCCAGGTGCTCAGGCGCCTCCTGGTAGGCATCATGGCTCTCCCTGCCATCAAAGACCACATGCAGTGCAACATCGAAGCCCCTGTCATTCACCTCCCGCGCAAGGTCCGGATTTAATCCTCCGGCAGCAAAAAAAACGACTCCGGGGTGGTCCGAGAGATATTTCCGACAGGCTCCCAGCAGTCTCTCCACCGCCTCGGGGGAATCGTCTACCAGGGCAAAATAAACATTGTGTGCAAGCATCTATATCTCCAGTGCAGTTATTCTGTTCAAAAGTGAACCGAAAACTTAAACGAGCACCCCCCCCGAATGCAACAACCTGCCCGGGACCTCTCCAAAACAGGCCAACACTCCGCTATGATCAACAGGCCTGAAACCAACCATCCTGGAAACGGTAAAACATGCAGATCAGCGCCTGGCTGACCCATCCTGAAATCCCCTGCTTCAATTTTTCCAGGGACCATGCAGAGCTCATCGAGAGCTCCATCAAGGGGTCGCAGGTTCAGATCTGCCATACCCGGGAAGAATTTATCGAATCGCTCACCACCAGCCGGGTCGTGCTGGTCTGGACATTCGAGCAGGAGTGGTTCCAGCATTCCCCCTGTCTCAAATGGATCGTGACCCCCGCAGCCGGCCGGGATTATTTCCAGGTCGAGGCGCCGCCTGGTATCGAGCTCGACTACTGCAGCTTCCACGGCGAGATCATCGCAGAGACAGTGCTTGCCATGCTCTTGTCTCATTGCCGCGGCCTGCGCGAAGCCGACCTGCTGCGCGCAGAGAACCCCTGGCCCAGGAAAGAGCTGGCCGGAAAGCTGAAACCGTTTCGAGGCTCACGCCTTACCATCCTGGGCCTGGGAAACATAGGCCGCTGGATAGCGAAGCTCGCCAAGCCCCTCGGGGTGCAGGTAACCGGAATCTGTACTGAGCCCCGGACCTCCCCCGACTTCTTCGAGCCCGAAGACGAGGTCCTCGGAATCGACAGCCTGGATGGGGTCCTCCCCCGGACCGACCATCTCGTAATTGCGCTGCCATCAGGCTCCAACACTGACGGCCTGGTCGGCGCCCGGCGCCTGGGTCTGCTCCCTTGCCACGCAACCCTTTCAAACATCGGTCGCGGCAATTCCGTTGATGAGAAGGCCCTGGCCGAAGCCCTCAACAATGGGGAGCTCGCGTCGGCCTGGCTTGATGTTTTTCACACCGAACCCCTGGAGGAAGACTCCCCCCTGTATGGCTGTCGCAACGCCTTCCTGATGCCACACTGCGCCGCGGTATCACCAAACTACCTGGAGCTCTTCTGCAGGGAGTTCATCGAAAAGTCCAAAGCGAACAACGTGGAGAGTTGACCGGGGCACAGGGGAGGGCAAAAAGGCGACCTCACCCCAGGATACCCTCAACAACCTTCCCATGAACATCGGTCAGGCGGAAGTCACGGCCCTGGAAGCGATGGACCAGGCGCTTGTGGTCGACCCCGAGGCAATGGAGAACGGTGGCGTGCAGGTCATGGACGTGGACCTTTTTCTCCGTGGCAAAATAGCCGAAATCGTCAGTCGCCCCATAGGTAATGCCCGGCTTGATACCGCCACCGGCCATCCACATGCTGAAACCATGGGGGTGGTG
>CAJWZY010000328.1 GCA_913050545.1 uncultured bacterium
TGAGTTGGTGCGTGGTCGGTCTGCCCCTGTGATCGAGATCAAGCCAGAGGATATCGGCCAGGATGTCGCCATGATCGTCCAGAAGCTCGGTATCGAAAAAGAGGTCTTCGTGCAGAGCTTTTCGCCACGGGCGATCCGTGAATTTCACGAGGTGCTGCCCGGAGTCACGACCGGTTACCTTACCGGTAATAAGGTTTCTGACGACAGCATCGCCCGGGCCCGTGAGCACCGGCGCATCGCCGCGGAGGCCGGTGCCTCGGTGGTGGTCTGCAATTACAGGCTTGCCGACCGGGCCTACATCGACGAGCTCCACAGCAGTGGCTTCATCGTCTGGGTCTACACCGTCGACGATGAAGGCATCATGCGGTCATTGATGGAGAGCGGGATCGATGGGATCATCACCAATGTTCCCGCTGTAACCGTCGGCCTCCGCAAAGGCACTCAATAGCCGGCGCACCTTCCTCCTCTTGCAGGAGCTGTTCTCTCACCGGATGAATTCCATGGAGACATTGTGATGAAGCTGAAAATGATCTGTATCGCCGGCCTGCTGCTGCTGGGTCCTCTGCGGCCTGCGGCGCTGGCTGATTCGCCTGCCGGGGTAGTTCTTGAGCTGGCGGCTGATGGCCTGGTGCTCCACCTGCCCGAGCGGGCACCTGAAAAATTCAAGAGTCTTGCTGAGCTGCGCCAGGCCCATCCCTCTCTTGCCGGCCGTTTTCGGATGGAAGAGAGCGCAGGGGTGGAGCGGATCGTACCGGACCCGGAAAAAGCCCGCAGCCAGCCGGTGGATATCGTCGCGGGGCGCATCCCGGCGCTGGCATTGCTCCAGTTCCTGGCTGATTACACGGGTTTTCCCGTCGTCCATGATTCAAGCAACGAGGCGCTGGCGAAGCTCAAGGTTTTATTTTCCGCCGATGTGAAGGGTGCCGGCTACGAGGTGGTCAAGGCCCATCTCGAGGCTGCCGGTATGGTCCTGAGCCAGCGCCAGCTCCCTGGTGGAAGGCGCCTGGTCGAGGTGACCGGGGCGGCGGGGCCGGCCCGGCCGCGGCCGCTCAAGGAGCGTCCCATCATCGTCGTCGGCAGGTCGGCTTCTGCCGCTACCCGGCCGGAGCCGACCAGGCGTGCCGCTGACTCCAGCCGGCTGGGGCTGGAGGCTTACATGGGAGTCGTGCTGGCAAAGGTTCCCGAGGTCGTACGAGCCCAGCTGCCCATTACCTCGCGGGAGGGAGTGCTGGTCCTGGCGCTGGATAAGAACCTCTCCCGGACCCGCCCTGACCTCAAGTTCCTCGAGCGTTATGACGTCATCACCACCATCGACAGGCATTCGGTCAGCACGCCGCAGGGCGTTGCCAAAGAGCTCAGCCGGTTTGCAAAAGGCGATGAGTTCACCATGCGGGTCTATCGCAAGGGCGGTTTGAAGATCTACCGTATCAAGCGCTGATGAGCTCGACGCCAGGCGGGTAGTTTCAGAAGCGCTCGGTCCACTCGCGGTTGCAGTATTTTTCTGCCAGCAGTTTTTCGAGCCCGGGCGCTTGCCAGTCCTCGTTCACGGGAACCGTATCCCACGCTCCGCTGATTCGTTCACGCAGGGCGGCGGAATCAAGGGGGAGATTGGTTACAAAATCAAGGTGGCCGCGTTGCTGGCGGTAATCGGGCTGTTTGTCCGGATGCCGCAGGTAGAGCGGGATGAGCTCCAGGTCGAAATCGTAAAGCAGGGTTGCCTGGTGCATCAGGCAGTAGCGGCTCCTTTTCTGTGCGCTGCCGCTGAATTTCCGGTCACCGAGAGCCAGGTCGCAGCTGCCGAGCATGGAGGTTCCATCGAGCCCCAGCGCTTCTGCGCAGGGGTCGAGGATGGCCCGGTAGGACTGGTTGATATCGCCAAGTCCGGCGGCGTAGCCAAGCGGCAGGACCAGGGTGAAGTTGAGGCACCCGGGTCCCTGCAGGACGGTTCCACCGCCGGAGGCCCGGCGCAGGACAGGGACCTCGTCAGCTCGGCACCGTTCGCGCTCCGCGTCTTTCTCGATTCCGCGGGAGACCCCCAGCACGACGAAATGGGCCGCGCTCTCCCAGAAGCGCAGGTAGCCGACCTCCTGTCCTTCTGCTGCAGCTGATTCCGCCTCCAGCAGCAGAGCCTCATCGAGAGCGAGGTTCTCCTGCGGGCTCCCAAGGCTGAGGTCGACAAGCTGGAGGGTCATGGCTTCGTTCATTGCCGGCTCAGAGGGTGATCCCGCCGTCGCAGAAAACCGTCTGCCCGGTCATGTAGGAGGCCTCGTCGCTGGCGAGGAAAAGATGCAGGCGGGCGACATCTTCGGGGGTGCCGAGTCTTCCCAGCGGGATGCGCTGGAGGAATTTTTCTTTAACCTTTTCGGGTACCTCGTCGAACATGCTCGTTTCGATGGCGCCCGGCGCCACACAGTTGACGCGGATCCCATCGCCGGCGAGCTCCTGGGAGAGCGTCCTGCTCAGGCCGATGACCCCGGCCTTGCTGGCGGCGTAGTTTGCCTGGCCGCGGTTACCGAGCGCTGAGATGGAAGAGGTGTTGGTGATGACCCCGCTGCCGCGCTCGCGCAGGTGGGGAATGAGCGCCTTGCAGGGGATGCAGGTTCCACTGAGATTGACCTTGAGGACGCGCTCCCCGTCCTCAACCGAGAGCTTGGAGGCAAAGTCGTCGGCTATAATGCCGGCGTTGTTGATGAGAATGTCCGGCACTCCCAGCCTGGAGACCAGCTCTTCGAGGGCAGCCTCGACTTTCGAGCTGTCGCTGACATCGACCCGGTGGGAGGTGAGCCCCTCGTCCTTGCCGGTCTCCGGGTGGCCGGCCGCTGCATCCCAGACCTCGACAAGAGCTCCCTCCGAGCGCAGCAGGCTGGCGGTGGCCGCACCGATCCCCTGGGCGCCCCCGGTTACGATGGCGATCCTGTTCTCAAGCAGCATTCACGCCCCC
>CAJWZY010000329.1 GCA_913050545.1 uncultured bacterium
ATCATCGCCCTTGGCCTCTTGACCGAAGCTTTCCAAAGCCGGCAGCATCAATAAACAACCCGCTGACTTCAACACATCTCGCCTATTCATAGGGGCACCCTTCCGTTCTTGAATCGATTTCAGTTTTTGATTCGTTTTCATACCCTGTCACTCCCAACGTCGGACGATTTGGACATACAATTTGCAAAAAAAAGAGCGTTCAATTCCTGCCGACTCAATCAACCTCAAGGAGTCTCCCGGGAACGGTACACCTTGAGTTTCTCGATATAGGGCAGCACATTGGGAAGCACCCTGACAGCGGTGGTGAATTTCAGTTTCTTTCCGGGTGCCGGGGTATAGGTCAACTCCACAAAAAAAGCGATCCAGCCTTTCTCCGGAAGCAGGACCCGGCCGTGGTAAACCCCACCGCCGTCGCTGCCGAGGAGGCGACTGCTCCAGGCCGCACCAAGGGTCGCCAGCCTGAAATCACGCGCATCCGGATTGACCGCCTGCCAGAGCCTTACCTCGCTGGGCTGGTCTGCTGTTAACACCCGGATGGAGCCATCTTCTTCCATGCTCCAGGAGAATTTCGGCCGGGGGACACCGGCTGCCACCAGGCTGGTATAGGTGGCGATACTTTCGCGCGCATCACTATTTGACAGGGAATGATCGGTATTGGGTACATAGCGCAGGTAGTTCTCGCCCGGGAGTTTATCGAAATAGAACTGCGAAGAGTCGGGCAGAAAAAACTGGTCGCCGGCTGAGTTGACGATGTACTTGGGCATTTTGAGCTGGTCGCGGTAATAGTAGGGATCGACCAGCCTGATCAGGTCCCGGTAAATCCCCTCATTTTTTCGCGCCATGATCCCCTGCTCCTCGTAGTCACGGACAGCGGGAGCCCAGAATCCGTAGGCCGCATAGTGATGGTCCATGGAAGGGATCACGTTCAGCACATCAATCACCACGGGAACAATGGCCGAGACCCTGGCATCGGCGGCCCCTGTCAACCAGGTGGTCCAGCCGCGCTTGCTGGCCCCGGTCACTATGAACCCTTCCACCTCCAGCGGATCTTCAAAACCGGCGGCGGGAGGTGAGGCGAGGAATTCCTCCACGGCATCCATGGCCCTGGCAGCACTCTTTACCATCGGCCAGCGAGCCAGCCAGCCCTGGTCGCCGGTTTCCATGTACAGATTCCAGGTATGCGCAATCAGGTCATCCTCCCAGCGGCCCCGGAAATCAGGAGCAAAACCCAGCGGCTGGTTGGGAACCATTCCAAGGCGGGACACGATCTTGCCGGAATCAAGCGCCATGTCGATGGCTGCGTCCTCAGCGTCCACCGGTGGCTTCTCAGCATTGCTGCCGCCATCGATGATCAGGAGCACCCCGGCCGAGCCCGAGCGCGCCGCCGCCTGCCGGGCGGCTTCGGGGATAATGATCGAGAGCGAGTGAGTCCAGAGAGTTCGGTCAACCTCGTTCCCGGTTCGCCAGGCCTGCGACACCAGCTTCAGGAAATAGATCCGGTACCCGTCGCCACGGCCCGACCTGAGCAGCTCCCAGGAGTAGCTGTCATCCTCGAGGGATACGTATTCCTGCAGGGATATCTTCTTACCTGGAACCGACGAGCAGCCGATCACCGCAAGAACAAAAAGCCCTGCCACCGCTGAAAGAAAACCTCTCATTATCTTCTGTCTCACTACCTTAAAAACCAGCCTGGCATACAGGATCAGCTCCCGAAGACCTCCTGCAGAGCTGCCCGCATGACCTCCGGATCAGGGTCTACCCCCGTCCAGTACCTGAACCCGACAACCCCCTGGTTGACGAGCATCCCGAGTCCATCGAGCACCGTGCAGCCCCTCTCCGTAGCATCTTTCACCAGCCGCGTACGCGGGGGATTTGGAATAACGTCCGCCACCACCATCCCCGGCTCCAGGGTGTCGATATTCAGCGGAACCCGGGCATCTACATCCGGGAAGAGCCCGATCGAGGTCGCATTGACAACGATATCTGTCCCGGCCGGAACCTCAAAATCTCCCTCCCACGGTATAAACTGAGCCTCCACACCCACCTTCTCCACCAGCAGCTCAGCCAGCTCCCGGCCACGGTCAGCGGTCCGGTTAACGATGGTAAAGCTGACAGCGCCTGCAAGCCCCATCTCCACCCCGATCGCCCTGGCTGCCCCCCCCGCTCCCAGGACCACCACCTTCTTGCCCTCCGGGTCAGCCACCTCGCGAACAGACTGAACGAAGCCTTTCCCATCGGTGTTTTCACCAACGAGCTCATCCCCTTCACATACAATGCAGTTCACAGCTCCCATCATCGCCGCAGACTCGCCAAGCCTGTCGAGGTGCTCGATAACAGCCACCTTGTGGGGAATCGTGCAATTACCTCCACGAAAGTTCATCGCTCGCATACCCCTTACCGCATCGGCGAGGTCCTCTGGCTCAACCTCGAGCGACAGGTAGCGCCAGTCAAGCCCGTGATGGGCAAAGGCCTTCTCGATCATGTACTGGGTGGGGTTTTCCGCGATCGGCTTACCGAAAACCGACACCAGGTCCTGCTTGAAATTCCATTCTTTTGACATGCTATCGCTCCGGGAAAGGTTTCGCCTTGATCAACCGCTGAGCAGGGCAGGTTACCAAGCTCCGGGCTCTTTGAAAAGTACCGGCTGCGCCCTGGCCCTAGGCAATGAGATCGAGAACCGGGTCGCCCTCGGCAATCACCAGTGGCCGGTCCTGGGTATCATAGACCTCTGTGGAAGGATCAATTCCCATGAGGTGGAACACGGTCGCCGAGAGGTCATCCGGCCTGACCGGATCACGACTCGGATAGGCTCCCGTCGAGTCAGAGGCGCCGTGAACGTAGCCACCCTTGACGCCCCGCCGGCCAGCAGAGCCGAATAGCATTGCGGCCAGTGGTCCCGGCTCTTGTTCG
>CAJWZY010000330.1 GCA_913050545.1 uncultured bacterium
CCCGGCGTTGTTGATGAGAGCGTCGACTCCGCCAAGGGCTTTGGCGAGGGCGGAGATGCCCGCAGCCGTTTCAGCCCCTGAACGCAGATCGACGGTGCTGGTATGGCAGGTGCCTCCCGCAGCCGAGATCTCATCCCTGAGTGATTCGAGCTTATCTCCCGAGCGCGCGAGGGCTCCCACGGTACAGCCGCCCCCGGCGAGCACCGTCGCGATGCCGCGTCCGATTCCGCCGCTGGCCCCGGTGACGATGACTTTCAAGGTTTTATCTCCTGTGGCGATTCCGCGTGCTTTCCCGTTTGAAAGATACAATAACGCGGTCTGTGCATGAAGTCCCGGGCAGGAATGAGCGGAAAAATACCGGGTAGAGGGCGCGTCCTCAGTATAATCCCCGGCAGAGATGGAAGAGCAAAAACAGAGCAATAGCAGTTCGATCACTTCCTGGCTGGGCAAGGCGCCATCCTGGAAGTTCAGCATCTACGCTATGGGCTGGGCCTTCGCGACCTATTTCTGTATGTACGCTTTCAGGAAGCCCTTCGGAGCGGCGACCTTTGAGGGGCTCAAGTTCCTGGGTACGGAAATCACCCTCAAGAACGCTTTCATCAGTAGCCAGATCATCGGTTACGCGATTTCCAAGTACTACGGCTGCAAGTTCTGTACGGAAATCAGCCGGAGCCAGCAGGCAAAGGCCCTGGTCGTGATGATCATGGTTGCCGAGTCGGCCCTGCTCGGTTTTGCCCTGCTGCCCGGGAATTTCAAGGTGCTGGCTATTTTGATCAACGGTCTTCCCTTGGGCATGGTCTGGGGGCTGGTCTCTCGCTATCTCGAGGGAAGAAAGACAGCTGAGCTCCTGTTTGCCGGGTTGAGCTGTTCCTATATCGTCGCCAGCAGTTCGGTCAAAACGATAGGAGGGTGGATCCTGGTTCCGGGCCAACTGAAAGCTGCAGCCGAAGTCCTGGCCCCTTCCGATATGGGCACGGGAATGTTTTTAGCTGTCGAGACCGGCCCGTCTATTACCTGGAGTCTTACCCAGCAGGCCTCTGCCGATGCGATCATTCAGACTGCCGAGTTCTGGATGCCCGTGACAGTTGGAGCCATCTTCTTTATTCCTTTTGCCGTGTCGGTCTATTTTCTGAATCTCCTGCCTGAACCGAGCATTGCGGATATTTCCAGCCGGAGTGAACGAACCGTCATGGACAACAAGGATCGTTCACTCTTCTTCAGGCAATTCATGGGGGGCATGATCATGCTCCTCATCCTTTATTTCTTCCTGACTGCTTATAGAGATGTCCGTGACATGTATATGAAGGAGGTCTTCATAGCCATGAAGTACCCCTTCGACGCCTCGCTCTTTATAAAATCTGATTTACTGAGCGGCGTGGGCATCATGGTCGTAATGGCCCTGCTCAACCTGGCCAAAGACCACCGGCGGGGCCTGATAGCCGTTTTTTGCGTGATGATGGGCGGGATGCTCCTTATGGGATCGGCGACGATACTCAAGGATCTCGAGGTGATCGATGGACTCTGGTGGATGATCCTGATCGGGTTCGGCGCCTACCTGGCCTACGTTCCCTTCGGGGCGGTATTGTTTGAGCGGATCATGGCCTCGACCAGGGCCGTGGGAACAGCTGTTTTCGCCATCTATCTGAGCGATGCGATCGGCTACACCGGCGTCGTGGGAACCCAGATCTACAAGGACCTGGGTCAGGCCGAACTGGATTATTACCAGTTCCTGCGATTTTTCACCTACGGGATGGCCGCGCTTGGAACGGTTCTCTTCATCCTGAGCGGTCTGTATTTTCTGGCCAAGGTGAAGGTTGCACAATCGGCTGGCGGCGATGGACCGGGTACAGTGCAGGAAGATGATTCCCGGGAGAGGGATAGCGCCTGAGCAGGGTGCCGGGCTGTTTCCGGACACCCTTCTCAAATCAGCTGAAGTGCCGTCCCCAGAGCACGTGCAGCCGGTCGATCTCTTCACGCGGAATCGCTGCCTTGTCGCTCCAGATGGCCAGGGCAAGCGCGTCGTGGGCGGGCGAGGGGGTTTTCTCCAGGGCGGAGATGTCGCCGAGGGCTGTTTTGATGAGCCGGATCGAATTCTCGGTGGCCTGCTGGAGGTTGCCGATGATCTCTTTGAGCAGATCGCTGGCTTGCCCGTCTTCTCGCGGTCGCCAGCAGTCGTAGTCGGTCGGCAGGGAGATGTGGGCGTAGGCGATCTCGGCTTCGCGTGCCAGCCTGGCCTCAGGCAGGAGAGTCATTCCGATGAGATCGGCTCCCCAGACGCGGTGCATCTCGGATTCAGCCCGGGTCGAGAAGGCGGGCCCCTCCATGCAGACGTAGGTGGCACTTTCGTGGACGGTGATATCGTCGAGCTTCTTTCCCGCCGCGATCAGCCAGGAGCGCAGGATGGGGCAGAAGGGTTCAGCGAACTCGACATGAACGGCGGCTCCTTCGTAGAAGGTCCGGGCCCGGGAGGAGGTCTTGTCGATGGCCTGGTCGGTGATGACGATGTCGCCGGGGCGGATCTCTTCCCGCAGCGATCCTGTAGCGCCGCTGGCGACAATGTGGGTAACGCCGAGAGCTTTGAGGGCGTAGATGTTGGCGCGGTAGGGAACCGCGCCGGGGTTATGGATATGGCCCTCGCCGTGGCGCTTGAGAAAGACCACCTCGGTTCCATCCAGGTCGTGGAGAGTTACCGGTGAGCTCGGTTTTCCGAACGGGGTATCGAGCTCGCGGCTCTCTACATGTTCCGGTCCAAAAGCATCGGCCAGGCCGCTGCCGCCTATGACTGCTATCCTGGTTCTGCTCATTTCGGGGTCGAATTTCCTGCTCAGGACACCTTGGCTTGGGAAGAGTCGAGATTGTACAGGACGCCTCCCGGCAAATAGGCTTCAATATGATGGTGGTGGAA
>CAJWZY010000331.1 GCA_913050545.1 uncultured bacterium
TCAAGCAGCATCCTGATCACAAGCTCGTAACGAGGATTCGCTTCTCGCTTGCAGGTGCCTGTGTTGAGTTGCAGGACATGGATGCCGCCCAGGAGCATTACAGGCAGACAGCTGCCGGGGCTGGCGCCGCTGAACAGGAGCTCGCCGTTCGGGCTCTTCTCCAGGCCTCCGCTATTCTCAGAAGGCTTGAGCGGTCGAAGGATGCTCTGCCCCTGCTGGATGACGCGGTCGCCCGGGCGGCAAAGCTCAAGGAGCCGGCCGCGGAGATCAGGAAGCTCTCGGCGGAGGCCGGCTACCAGCGGTCGATGGCCCTGATCGAGAGCGGCGCGGGAGGGGAGGCCCTTACAGCGCTTGACGACTACCTGGCGAAGTTTGCCGGTAGCGGAAATGAAGCCGAGGTCCGCCTCCAGCTCGCTTATCTTCGACTTGATTCAGGGGATGCGCAAAAAGCGCTCGAGGTGGTAGCTCCTCTCTGCGATGGGGCGGCGGATGTCGAGGGCCGAGATGAGGCTCTCTATCTCAGGGGCTGGGCCAGCGGCGCGCTCGCCCGCGCGATTCTCGCTCCGCAGGAGGGAGAGCCCCCGGCGGAAGATTCGGCCGAGGCCAAGGTCGCGGGGGAACATCTTGGCCGTATGGAGACAGTCTACATGACCCTGGTCACCGAGTATCCCGCTTCGGTTCATTCCCGGGAAGCGAAGCTCGAGCTGGGGCAGCATCTCTTCAACAAGGGAACCTATGTTGAGGCGCGGAAGTGGTTTTCTTCCCTGACTGAAGAACTTGAAAAAAACCCTCCCGCCGAGGATGACTCCGCGGGAAGATCGCTGCTTGAGCGGGGGCGTTTCGGGTTGGCCTACGCCGCCTTTGAAGAAAAAGATTTCCAGCAGGCCAGGACTCTCTTCGATAAGGTCTCCGAGGACTCCGGCAGCGAGCTCTCACCGCGAGCCACCTTCCAGGCGGCCAGGAGCTGGATGCTGAGCTCCGGTGAACAGGAGGCCGTCAAACGCTATACCCTGCTGGTGGGTACGCTCAAGCCGAGGGCTGAGGAGTTTTACGAAGAGAGTCTCTTCAGGCTTGGGGAATGCCACAATCGCTTGCGGCAATACGCTGAGGCTGCCAAGATTCTCACGAAGTTGCTGGTGGAGGCTTCTGAGGGCGAGCTCCAGTATGAAGCTCTCTTCGCCTTGGGCTATTCGCTCCAGTTCCAGGACAGCTTCGATAAGGCTATCGAGGCCTTTCGCAAGGTTGTTGACGGGACGGGCGCTGTCGTTGCGGCCCGCGCGCAATTCCAGGTTGGCGAATGCTGTATGGACCAGAAGAAATACCGCCAGGCTGCGAGGGAATATCTCGCAGTGGTTGCTGGTTTCGATTTTGATGGTCCCTACAGGGACTGGTTCCGCAAGGCTCTGCTGGCTGCAGGCATTGCCTACCAGGCCGATGGTGACAATGATAACGCCGGGAAACAGTGGCAGGAGCTGGTAGAGGGTTATCCTGATTCTGTCGAGGCGAAGGCAGCCAAGACGAGATTGCAAGAGGTGAAAAAATGATTCGTATTCCCGAGAGAGAGCTTCTGCTGAGCCTCTTCCTGAGCCTTACCCTGGCCTGGGTTTGCACCGGACTCGTTGTGGCCCAAGATGGAGGTGTCCCGCCGGCCGGTGAGACTCCGGCGGCCGCGGGGTCTTCCGAAGGTGAGAAAGGAGATGAGCATCCCGAGTCCTACCTGGACTTCGCATTTGCCGGCGGCTGGCTGATGGTTCCGATCGGGATCTGCAGTCTGCTCTGGCTGACCTTCCTGGGTGAGCGTCTCATCTACCTGCGGTCGGACAGGATCTGCCCGGCGGCATTCGCCCGGCAGGTCGGAGAATTGGCTCCTGGGGCGCTTGAGGAGGAGGCTGTGAAGAATCTCTGCGCTGCCAATCCCAGCAGCGCTGCACGGGTGATCGAGACCGCCGCCTCGCACATCAGCGAGACCCGGGAAGAGATCGAGCTGGCTGTAAACAATACGGCACAGCGGGAAATTTATCTGATGCGGCGCTACATTCGGGTCTTTGCCGTCATTGCCGCCGTTGCGCCGCTGTTGGGGCTGCTTGGAACGGTAACCGGTATGATCCAGGCTTTCCGGGAGGTTGCCAGCTCAGGTCTCGGTTCCGGGCAGGCGCTCGCCCCGGGAATCTACAAGGCACTCGTGACAACGGCGGGCGGCCTGATGGTAGCCATCCCCACCCTGATGACCCATTACTGGATGATGTCGCGGATAGAAAACTTCGTTCATGGGATTGACAACCTGGTCGTCGATTTTGTCGAGAAGTTTCGGGTGAGAAGCGTCAAGGAGCAGAATGTTCAGGATATCGAGGCAAAGGAAATCGAGGTGGGCGCCTCATGATCCAGATGCAGGAAGAGAAGGAAGACCTCCAGCTCAACATGGCACCGATGATCGACATGATCTTCCTGTTGATCATTTTCTTTCTGACCGCGACGACCTTCACCGAGCGGGAGCGTGAGCAGGATGTTCTTCTGCCCAGCAACAGGAACCCCGGGAGCCTCAGCCGCAATCTCGACAATAACATCATCGTCAACGTAAAACAGGATGGGGGAATCTTCGTTATGGGAGCGAGGATCGAGCCTGAGCAGCTTGTCGCGCTGCTCAAGGAGCGCAAGAGCGCCCTGGAAAAGAAGAAGGTGAATCTCAAGGTCCAGATTCGAGGCGACAAGCGCACCTTGCACGGTAATGTTTCAGCCGCTTTGGAGGCCGTCGAACGGGCAGGTATCGCAAAGCCTCATCTGATCACCAAGACCCTGGAGATTGAGTGATACAGGCCGGGGTGTTTTGAGTCAGGAAGGTCCGGATATGGCGCGAGTGAAATTTCGAATCCGCTGGTACCTGCCGCTTGCGTTGTGCCTGCTC
>CAJWZY010000332.1 GCA_913050545.1 uncultured bacterium
CCGTAGCCAGGAAGATCCCGATAATTGCCCCAAAGAAAAGCACGCTGACGACCGCTGCAATTTTGACGCTGGTATTCATCTTATCTCACTCTCACATGGGGCGACCCTCCCGGGTAGCGCCCACATAACCTTCTAATCAATCTATCGAAATATTCATTACACCCACCCTGGGCAACCACCGGCCTTTCAGTCTTCCTCCAGGCTTCGCTGGCTCTCTAACCCTGCATTTTAGCAGGCATTCCGGCGGACTTCCGTGCCACAAACCCTCTGTCTATGTTCCGAAAATCAAAACTTACACTTCACCGGACACCTAATAGATTGCAAGCCTCGTACCAGCAAGGACGATAAATATAAGTCATTTATTAAAAAGGGCTTATGAATTAATAGCCCGTCCTGTTGAAGTGTATTTCTGTATTACATAAATACACTTTGTACGAATTTGTAAAGAGAGCATCTTTGCTGCCCCGCCCGGGAAGGAGAGTTCTTGAATGCCTCCTGGCTGAGCCCGCCCCCTGCAAATTCAGGAAGTTGCCTGTTTCAGGATCTCTTTTGCCGCACTGTTGCCGCTGTCAATCGCAAGCACCTTGCGGGCAAAGCTCTCTGCTTCCTTTTTGTTACCCAGCTCGAGATAGGCCCTCGCAAGTGCCAGGTAGGCCGTCCTGGGATTGGTCTCCGGATAGCCGAGCAGAAGCTTATATTCGCGAATAATGGTCTCGTTAGCACCGCATTGGGTCGCGGCGCGCGCCAGCTCCTTGTGCAGCTTCAGGTCAAACGGATTGATGAAGATCACCTCGTTGAGAACCTTCACGGCCTTTGCCATCGACTCTTTGCCGCCGGCGGCCAGATAGGTTTTCCCGAGCTCCAGCCGGGAGCGAAGATCCTCAGGAGAAACCTGGCGCCACTGCTCGAGGCACTCAATCATCTTCTCCTCATCGCCGCTCTCCCTGTAGTAGGCAGCCAGGCGCGAGTAGAGATTGGCGCGTCCCTGCAGGGCTCCGGCCCGCGGTGAAAGGGTCCGTGCCCGCTCCAGGAACTCGATGGATTTTTCCTTCTCACCGTTTTTCATGGCGATATTGCCCAGGGCCTCGTTGACCCTGAAGCCAAAACGCGTCTTTGCCTCCAGTGCCTTGAGGAGATCCTTTTCGGCTGCAGCGGTTTTCCGGGCCCGCAGCTTCTGCAGGCCGAGGATCGCGTGGGCATCGGCATTGCCGGGATCAAGCTTCAGGACCTTAGCGATGGTAAGCGGCACATCGACCTCGACTCCGCCGCAATAGTAGGCCCAGGCCAGCTTGAGAAGCTTGCTGATATCTTCGGGATTCTCCTCGAGATCGATCTCAAGCCCGAGGGCTACCTTCTCATCCACCACCATCGGGACAAGCCCGCTGGACTTTACCCATTCATCCAGGTACTTGAAAAATCCCTTGTCGAACTCATCGAGCCCAAGGTCAAACACCTCCCGGAAAATATTCCGGGTCGACTTGTTCTCCTTGTACCCCTTGAGCACATCGAGAATCTTCTCAAACCCCCAGCGCTCGGTGATATAGCGAACCACCATGCACCCCTGGTAGTAGGACATCAGAACCTGCATGGGATACTTGGGCTTTGAGAAACCGAAGTCCAGCTCGGCGAGAGTCAGCAGGCGCCCGGAGGCATAGGCACTGCCGAGCTCCACCTCGAAACGACGCTCCCAGAGCGGATGATCCCGCCCCTCTTCGAACACACTCAGCCCCTCGGTAAGCCATCTCGGTACCCGGTGATGCGTTGAATGCAGGGTGATCACGTGGGCAAATTCATGCCAGGCGACCACTCCCCAATGCTGCGGCAGCGCCTTATAGGTGGTCAGGGCAACCAGGTTACCGAAGCAGGCTCCTGTAGCGGGAAAACCGCCAAGCCCGACAATCCTGGCCGAGAACCAGTTATGCTTGGAGAACACCTCAATGTAGACCGGGGGCTTGAGCTCAACACGGTAGTGCTTCTGCAGCTTCTCGTAGGCTTCCTCGAGCAGGGGAACGAGATAGGTTTTCAGGATCTCGTAATCATCCTTGGGAAACTTGAGAACAAAATTCTCCGTCTTCAGCTCGCGATGCCCCTTATCCATATGACGTAGAAGCTTGCGCGTATTCAGTACATAAGGGTTGAACGGATCCTTGTCGCGCGACTTCTGGAGATAGAAGCGCGCCTTCTCTTCCTGCCCCCCCATGCGCAGCAGGTTGTTCCCAAGGGTGTGAAAGGCCGGCCAGTAGTCCGGGTTCACAGCCAGCGCCTTCTCGCTCATCCGAGCGGCATCCTTGTAGCGAAACCGTTTCTCGATCGCCTGGGAGATCGTGTGGTAAAACTCCGCGCCCTCACTGTTCACCTCCAGGGCCGCCGCCTCCTGTTTCCTGAAAGCTTCCTCGTCGTTGTTGAGATAGTCGCAGGCCGCCAGCAATCCCCGGTTCCTGAGATTGGCGGGGTTGATCGCCAGGCTCTTCTGGAAGCTCTTGCGGGCCCGGGACACATTGCCATCGGTCAGCCAGAGACTGCCAAAGGCTGTGTGGGCACCGGGATGTTCGGGGTTGACCGCAAGCGCCTTCTCCAGCTGCTTCTCAGCCAGGTCGTAGCGTCCGGTGCCTACCTGGAAGTCTTCGAGATAGTTCTCCGCCATGGCGACCATGGCGTCCGCGAAAGAAGGATTTTCCTCGAGCGCCTCCCTGAAAATTTCACGGGCATCGGGGTAATTGAACTTGGCCTGGTAGATCCTGCCCCATTCCAGCAGCAGCGACTGGCACTTCGGATCCTGGTCCTCCGCCTGTGGAAACATGACCTTGTCGGCATCCTTGAAACGGTTGAGATGGATCAGCGAGAGTCCCATTTCCACGAACTCATCGGCCGTCACATCTTCAGCCTCTTTGAAGC
>CAJWZY010000333.1 GCA_913050545.1 uncultured bacterium
CACGGAAGGGAATGTAGTCCTTACCGCCGCGGGTAAAGACGCGGCGGGAATCATCCCCGTAGAGAAGCTTCCAGTTCGCCGGGCGCCAGTAGTCGTACCAGAGCCGATGTTTCTCGATGATCGCCTGGCGAAGGGGCTCGAGCGCAGCGGCCGGCGGAACCTTCACCCCGAGCTGACTGGCAATGGCCTTGGCAATCTTCACCTGGGCTTCGGGAGTGACATGCATCCCATTGTCTGTCAATCCGCCCTTTGCGCCGGTGAAAAGATCAACGAAGAGCAGCTTACGGTCTTCGGCAAGTTGCTTCGTCGCCTTCACGTAGAGGGCCAGGTCGGCGTTGCGAAGGCTCAGGTCAGGAATGAGGTCGCTGGGCGGTTTCTCGAAGGGCGGCGGGCTAACCAGGACGACCAGGCGAGCCTGCCTGCTGAAGGCATCGAGGAGCTTGCCGTAGGCCTCGCGGAAGCGGGCGACACCCGCGGAGCCTTCCAGGGATTCAAGCTGGCCGAACTGCGCGATGAAAACCGTCGCGCCGACACGTTTGAACTGCTCATCGCGGCGGCCGAAGCCGTCCTTGCGCCAGCGCTCGATGTCGCTGCCGAGGCGAAAGACCGTGTCGGCCTCCCAGGACAGGTCACGGAACCGGGCCTTCTGCGGCGCGGCGGCCTTCGTGAGGATTGCCTCGAGGTGGCCGGCCTGCTGCAGGTAGAGCATGTTGGCTCCGCCGGCAAAAACGACCACATCATCCCCTGAGAGCTTGAAGGGCGTCTTCGCCCCGGCCGGAACCGCAGTACACAGGATTACGGCGGCACCAAGGATGCAGCCAACAGCATTTCTTCGGGCTCTTCTCATCAGGCTATCCACGCTGCGGTTGGGGTTGTTCATCCAGAGCTTATGATTCTATCCATTCCGGGATTTTCGATCATGACCCTTTCGGGAAAACATCTCATTTCATCCCGGGCGCCTCCACCCATCAGGTGAGAACCCCCTGCACCACCTTGCCGTGAACATCCGTCAGCCGGTACTGGCGTCCCTGGTGCTTGAAGGTCAGCTTCTCATGGTCGATGCCCAGCAGATGGAGAATCGTCGCATTGAGGTCATGCACATGAACCGGGTCCTCTGCAATGTTGTAGCAGAAATCATCGGTGCTGCCATGCACATGGCCCTTCTTCACCCCGGCGCCAGCCAGCAGGGTGGTAAAACAGCGGGGATGGTGGTCACGGCCGTGGTTCTTGTTCGGCGACTGGGCATAGATGGTCCTGCCGAATTCTCCGCCCCAGACAATCAGGGTGTCATCGAGGAGCCCGCGCTGCTTGAGATCGGTGATCAGGCCCGCGGTGGCCCGGTCGGTGTCAGAGCACTGCCTCTGAAGATCCTGTTCGAGCTTGAAGTGATGATCCCAGCCCATGTGGAAGAGCTGGATGCAGCGGACATCCCTCTCGGCCAGCCTCCTTGCCAGCAGGCAATTACGCGCGAAGGAACCGGGCTTGTGGACATCGGGGCCATAGAGATCGAGGATTCCCTTTGGCTCACCTGAAATATCGGCCAGCTCAGGAACGCTCGACTGCATGCGAAAGGCCAGCTCGTACTGGGCAATCCGTGCAGCGATCTCCGGATCCCCGAGAACCCCGAGCCGTTTTCTGTTCAGGCTGGCTACATCATCGAGCATGTCACGCCGCAACCCGCCGTCAATCCCAGGCGGATTAGACAGGAAGTAAACCGGGTCTCCCGTGTTGCGAAGTTTCACCCCTGAATGCTCGGTCGGCAGGAAGCCTGAGTCCCACAACCTGCTGTAGAGCGGCTGGGCATCGGAGGCGCCTCCACGAGAGGTGAGTACCACGTAGGCCGGCAGGTCCCTGTTGAGCGCGCCGAGCCCGTAGGACAGCCAGGAGCCGATACTGGGCCGCCCGGCCAGCTGCGAACCGGTCTGGAAGAAGGTGATCGCCGGGTCATGGTTGATCGCCTCGGTGTGCATGGAGCGAACCAGGCAGAGCTCATCGGCAACCTTGCCGAGAGCGGGCAACTGCTCGCTGAGCTCGAGCCCGCTCTTTCCCTGGCGCTTGAAGGCGTGCTGGGCCGGCAGGATCGGCAGGGTCTTCTGCCCGGAGGTCATCGTCGTGATGCGCTGGCTGCCGCGTACTGAGTCCGGCAGTTGTTTGCCGGCCTGTTCTTTGAGACCGGGCTTGGGATCGAAGAGATCGGCCTGCGAGGGGCCTCCCGACTGGAACAGGTAAATAACCCGCTTCGCCCTGGGTTCGTGATGAGGTTTCTCGAGGAGGGAATCAGCCCCCAGGGCCTCACCGCCCAGAAGTGCCCCCAGGGCGGCCGCGCCGAAACCATGCGCCGATGCCTGCAGGAACGCCCTGCGATGGAGAGCTTCGCTGAGTCCCTGTGAATTGAACACTGTCCCTGGAGTTCTCATTTGTTGATCTTTCCGACTCCTCCCGGCTTGAATCGGAAATCAAAGAAAATACACGCATGATCTGGGTTGAAAGCCCAACCAACCCTTTACTGAAACTCGTGAATCTTTCTGAAATCGCAACGAGTGCAAAGGTTCACGGTTTGATTACTGTTTGTGACAACACCTTCTGTTCCCCTTGGGTCCAACGTCCCATCGATCATGGTTTCGACATCACCATGCACAGCGCAACCAAGTACCTCAATGGACATTCTGATGTGGTTGGAGGGATTTGTGTGACCGCTCCTGGTCGAGACGAAATCCAAGATCAACTGAGTTATCTGCAGAATGCCGTCGGGTCCGTACTCGGCCCTTTCGACAGCTTTATGGTGTTGCGGGCCCTGAAAACCCTCCCAGTGCGGATGGAACGCCACTGCGCTAATGCCTTCCGAATTGCACAATTTCTTG
>CAJWZY010000334.1 GCA_913050545.1 uncultured bacterium
TTCCCGCAACCTTGTAGCCGGCCACCTCTGAATCGTTTTCTTTACCGTCGGCTTTGCCGGTGATTCTGAATGTGCTTCCCTGCGCAGCGGAGGTTCCTTCCAGGGTGAGCTTGACGGCCTTGGCTGAATCCTGCCCCGGGACCGACTCGGCGGTTGTTGACCGGATACCGTCGGGGAGGTCGGTTGCCGTAACAAGTATCTTCCGGTCGAATCCTCCATGCCTGGCTACGGTGACTGGGATCTCCAGCTTCTTACCCTCCGCAAGGACAAAGCTGTCAGAGCCGAGCGCGAGGGAGAAACCTTTTTCCGGGGTGGCGACTCGCAGCAGGTAATAGAACCGCTGTCCGCCGTGGTTGTAGCGATCCGTGATTTCAATCCGGTAGGTCTTTCCCCCAGCTGCGGTGAATTCTGTTTTACAGTCCAGCCCGCCATCTGTGTCGTCAGCCTCGCTTACTGTTTTCGAGTCAGGCCCTTTTATTGAGAGCACTGGATCGAGCAGCGATCCAAGCTCACGGGCCTTCACCGTCACCGAGAGCTTTCTCTTCTCTGAAGAGGTGAGCAGGAACACGTCTCGCTCCCCCGGGGCTCCTGTCCGGCCGCTCAGCAGCAGTGTCCCCGATGGCTTGAGCAGCTTTCCCTTCTTCGGGTAGTTCTCCTCGGTAAGAATATCGCCGTCTTCCCGGGCGATTGCTGCCTTGTTGGCCGTGCCCGGGATCCTGATGATGTCCTGGGTTCTGCCCGCTTCTGCCGCGAGCCTGGTAGATTTTCGGTTCGAAGGAAGGTTCCAGCCATTGAGGGTGAGCTGGGGTGATTCAGAAAGTCCGGCTGCCAGGGGGTAGGCGTATTCGATAAATGGGCCGGTGGTCAGGGTCAGGCGGTAGACATAGCTTTTCTCGCCGGCGAACTGGATGGTCGAATTGGGTTTCGCTGGAAAGGAAAAGATCCTGACAATGTAGAGTCCCTCTGAGGGAGCGCGAAAGATAATCCTGGGATCTACTTCCTGGTCGTCATCATTATCAGCCAGGATGAAGCCGGCTGGTGAGGTCACCTGGAGACTCGCATCCATGGGGGAGGCCAGCACCCTGTTGGCAAGAAGGTCGGCCACCAGTACGGCGCCGGCTTCGAGGCTGACCGCTATCTTGTCCACCTCGCCTTTCTTTTCCAGTCGGCCATGCACCAGGACCCCGTTTTTTTCCAGGCGGAGGGGGGCACCTGCCTGGCCGCCGGCGTTTTTTTCAAGGATGTCGGGCAGGGTGCTTACCAGGAATGGTCTCGGGCTCGAGGCCCCGGCAGCGTTATAGAGCCTCAGCCAGTAGATCCCGGGCTCTGCATCCCCGGGTACGGACATCTCGAGCTTTCCCTTTTCCTTGAGCACCTTGCAGGTGACTTCGGTTTTGTTCTCGGCTTCGTCCGAAATCCACGCCTTGAGAGGCCAGGTTGGGAAATCACCAAGGGCGGTGACAGTTACAGTGCCTGGCCTGCTGCAGCCGGCCGGGAACAGGCCGCCCAGGCTGGGGGGTTTTTCTTCTGCCCTTGCGCTGCAGGCAACGGCCGCCGCGAGAAATGCGGCCCAGGTTGTAATCCGTTGAAGTTGCATAGGGTCCTGCCGCAAGCCAGGGTTCCTGGCTCGGAATCAGCCCATCAGTTCACGGATGGGAGTGGGGTCGCTTACCAGGTGAACAGGACGGCCCTCGGGCGTATAGAGGATCTTGTCGGGATTGATCCCAAGCTTCCTGTAGATGGTCGACGCGAAGTTCTCAGGGGAGAGGACTCTTTTCGAGGCGCTGTAGCCCTTGCGGTCGGTGGCGCCAACCACCTGGCCGCCGGGAGTTTTCCCGCCTGCGAAAAGGACTGACATCGCGTTTGACCAGTGGTCCCTTCCTCCGCGCTCGTTGATCTTTGGTGTGCGCCCGAACTCTCCAAGGCAGATCACCATGGTGGAATCGAGCATTCCCCGCTGGTCAAGATCCTGGATGAGGGCGGCAAGCGCCCTGTCCCTGGGCGGCAGCATGGAGTCGAGGGACTTGAAGATATTCGTATGATGATCCCAGCCCCCGTCGTAGAGGGTGACGAAGGGGACTCCGGCCTCCACGAGTCGCCGTGCGAGCAGGGCTCTCTGTCCGAATGAATTGCGGCCGTAGAGGTCCCGGGTAGCCGCAGGTTCACGATGGATGTCAAAGGCCTCCTGTGCCTGTGCCGAGGTGATCAGCTCATGGCCCTGCCTGAAGTACTCGTCGTAGGATCCGACCGGATCGCCTGCCGCTTCATCCCGGATGCGCAGCAGCTGGTCCACCTCGCGCCGGATATCCTGGCGGCTGGAAAAACGTGATCCATCGAGCCCCTTTGGAAGGGCAACATCTCTTACCCGGAAGGATCCCTGGTTGGGGTCATTCTTGACGACAAAGGGAGCGTATCTTGCCCCGAGGAAATTAGGCCCGCCAGAGCGCGACATCCTGCCGAGTGAGAAATAGGCGGGCAGGCCTTTGGGCGCGCCGCGTTCACGGGCGGTGACGGAACCCAGGCTGGGATGGAAGCTGACGAAAGCCCCACAGCTTACGGGAATCCGGGTTGGGGCGCCGGTCATCATATAGTGGTTTCCGGCGCCGTGGTTTCCGTGGTCATGCCGGATCGAGCGAATGATCGCCAGCTTGTCGCTGACCGAGGCCAGCTGTTTCATGTGCTTTGAGAAACGCACCCCGGCGATTCCCGTGGGGATGGTCTCGTACGCCCCCCTGATCTCCCGGGGAGCCTCCGGCTTGGGGTCGAAGGTTTCGTAATGCGTCGGTCCTCCGTCAAGCCAGACGAGTATGCAGCTTGCTGGTGTCGCAGCAGGTTTTTCTTCGC
>CAJWZY010000335.1 GCA_913050545.1 uncultured bacterium
CATCGAGCGTGAGATCATTGAGATTATACCGTTGGCCTATATGAGGGGACGAACCCTCAACAACGCGTTTATCATTCTCGACGAGGGGCAGAACACAACGGTCTCACAGATGAAGATGTTCCTCACCCGTCTCGGCCTTGGTTCCAAGGTCATTGCCAACGGAGATGTGACCCAGTTTGACCTGCCCGAGGACCAGCTGTCGGGACTGGTGCATGCGGGGCCGATTGTCGACGGCATCACCGGGATCGGCTGGGTTGAACTCGAGAAGGTGGATATCGTGCGCCATCCCCTGGTCAGGAAGATCGTTGAGGCTTACGAAGAGCATGAAAATGGGAACAGGCCCAGGGGTGAATAAGAGGGCTTTGCCCGGGGCGGCCAGGGGCCGTCTCCAGGCAGGCTGAGAGAAAGATGGCAAGGAAGCGAAAAGCCAAGAGAATCGATGAGTTCCTCAGGTCCCGCCAGCAGGGGCAGGAGGTCGTCCTCAAAGAGAGTGCTCGCCATGCGAACCTGATCTTCCGGCTCGTGGTGACCGCGGTGCTGGTGTTTCTCCTGCTCCTGTTGCTTAACATCGGCAGGCAGAAGCTGCACGAGCAGGTCGGGTTTGCCGGGATCCTTGTGATGGTCACAGCGCTCGGAGTGCTGGTCATCAATCGGATTCAGCCGGCTCTCTTTCAGTCTACGGCCAAATTTAACCAGTTCGTTCTGCTCATCGTGATCACCGTCAGCCTCTCCTGGGGTATGTTCGAGGTCACTTGGCCTCCCTTCCTCCTGCCGCTGCCTGCCCTGGCCATGATTGCCGGGCTGGCGTACAGGAATATGGTCGCGATCCTCCTGTGTGGTGGTGTCGCTTCCTACCTGGCCCTTCTCTACCAGGCCACCTTGCTTTCAGCCCAGCCAGCCCTGCATGAGGGCTTTAATCCATTCATTCTCGCGATCAGCCTGAGTCTTGGGGCCGTTGCTTCGGTGCTGGGTGTCAGGCAGGTACGCAAACAGTCAAAGCCTGTACTCGTTGGCTTGAAGGCGGGAATCGTCCAGGCTCTTGCCGTTCTTTGTTTCAAGGCGATAGAGGCCTCGAATTTTACCGACCTTGACCTGAGGGGCTGGTTGCTCGATCCGGGATTTGCCCTGGTCGGGGGCCTGGTCTCAGGCTGTATTGTCACCAGCCTGCTTCCCCAGATAGAGGTAGCCTTCGGAGTGCTGACTGAGCGGCGGCTTCGCGAGCTGGTGGACCCCAACAACAAGCTTCTGAGGGTTCTTCGCGAGCGGGCGCCCGGGACTTTCCAGCATACCCTCGGGGTGCAGCAGCTCGCCCATGATGCCACCGAGGCCATTGGGGGCAACGTGCTGCTGGCTGATGCCGGGGCCTGGTATCACGATGTCGGCAAGGTCTACAAGCCGGAGTATTTCGCCGAAAATATGGGTAAGGACAAATCGATTCATGACCGGCTGAGGCCCTCGATGTCCAAGCTCATCATCCTGTCGCACGTGAAGGAGGGAATCATCCTCGCAAGCGAGGAGAAGCTTCCCCAGCAGATTATTGACATGATTCCAATGCATCACGGAACGACGGTCGTGGAGTTTTTCTACCACAAGGCGCGCCAGGAGGAGGGTGAGGAAGTAGAAAACGCCACCGAGGACACCGAGTACCGTTACCCCGGCCCGAAGCCCACCTTCCCGGAGGCAGGAGTCCTGATGCTTGCCGATTCTGTCGAGGCGATTGCCAAGAGCCTCCAGGAGAAGACGCCGGCGAAGTTCAGGGAGATCGCCAGGGATATGATCCGAAAACGGATTTTTGACGGACAGCTGGACGAATGCCACCTCACCATGGCGGATCTCTACAAAATCGAGGAAAGTTTCGAGGCTACTCTCACTAATATTCACCACGGGCGGGTTGAGTACCCCGAGCTCGAGACCGACAGCAAGACTGAAGAGATCGGCGAGTCTGCGCCGCCCCCGGAATCGGATTCTGAAGCGAAGCTGGAGGCCACTTGAGCGGTCCCGCCATCGATTTCCTTGGCAAGAGACCTCTTAATGCGCAGCAGAAGGCGGCCCTGCGTGCGGTTCTCATCAGGCTGCTCGAGGATCATGAGGTCTCCCTGGGAGTCAATGTCTGCTTCGTTGATGATTCTGAAATCAGGCAGCTCAACCGGGATTACCTCTCGCATGATTACGCCACCGATGTCGTGACGTTCCCCATGCGCACGGAGGGCAAGCCCGTGGAGGGTGATCCTCTCGATGGCGACCTGCTTGGAGAAGTGGTGGTGTCGGTGGACACCGCACGCACCGCTGCCCACAGCAGGGGAGTCGACTACCCTGTGGAGCTGGCCCTTTACGCCATCCACGGGGCTCTTCATCTTCTCGGCTACGATGACAAGGATGCTGCCGGGCGCAGAAAGATGCGACGGGCTGAACGTCTCTATCTTGATTCCTTCCTGCCCTGATTGTTTTTTGCCCGGGAAACTTCCAGAGTCCGCCCAGGGCGGTTTTAACAGTGGATTCCCTGTGCGTTTCTCGGTAGATTTTTACGTTTCCCCCCACCTCAAGGAGATCCAGATGGCTGCGAAATCACCCGACAAGATTCGTAACATAGCCTTCGCAGGTCACAGCACTTGCGGCAAGTCCTCTCTGGTCGAGAGCCTTCTGTTTACTGGGGGTGGTACCGACAGGAAGGGGTCGGTAGACGATGGCACCAGCGTCTGCGACTATGATGACCAGGAGAGGGAGCGCAACCACTCTATAGATCTCGCCTGTGCGAGTGTAGAGACCCAGGACACTCTCCTGCAGTTCATCGACACTCCGGGTTACCGTGATTTTATCGGCCAGGTCTATTGTGCG
>CAJWZY010000336.1 GCA_913050545.1 uncultured bacterium
CGGCCTACCCCTTCCGCACCGACACCCGGCCGCTGACGCCCCACCAGTCCACCGGCTCCTACCAGGTGAAGTAGGCAAAGCTTTACCGGTGGTCATCCCGCCTTCGATTTCTTAATATGCGAAGGTCCTGAGGCTGAAGAGATCCCCCCGGAAGAGAAGAGAGGAGCCCCCATGAACATCCCGAAGTACTGGGAGAAGAAAGAGGTCACGTTCGACATCGATGGCAGGGAAGCCATTTGCAACATCTGGGGCCACTCCGATGGCGACCCGGAAGCCGCCCGGCAGATGATCGAGGAGAAGATCCCGCAGGTGGAAGAGGCCATTCGCCGCCGCTGGGACGACGAAGACGGCAAATACGCTCGCGGCTACAAGGGTGATTATTACACCGTCGACTTCATCCGGGAGCACCGCCTGGAGGAAATCTCGCAGGACAGCGAGGAGATTGCCGTCATCACCCGCAACAGCTACGGCTCGAAGGTCATCAACTGCCCGGAGGTCATGTTCGTCGACATCGACACCGACACCGAGGATATCCTCGACACCGACACCGAGGATGATGGTTGGGGCTATCACAACGGCCGCGGCTGGTTTGAGCTGTGGCTGGGTCCCAGCTATAAGGAGCCTGCTCCGGAGCCTGCTCCGCCTGGCCGCCGGCTCTCGCTTGACCTGACCGGCTTGCCGCCGACCCTGAATGAGGTCGATGAGTTCCTGGCGGACAAATCAGAAAAAGCCTACGAGGCCGTTGTAGACAGGTTGCTTTCATCTCCGCGCTATGGCGAACACATGGGGCTTGATTGGCTGGAGGCTTCGCGCTACGCCGACACCGATGGCTACCAGAATGACCGCCTGCGCTATATGTGGGTCTGGCGCGACTGGTTGATTCGCGCCCTGAATGACGACATGCCTTTTGATCGTTTCGTCATCGAGCAAATGGCGGGAGACCTGATTCCTGACCGTAATTTCTTTACCCAGGTCGCTACGGGATTCAATCGCAACCACCGGATCAACTCCGAGGGGGGCTCCATTCCGGATGAGTGGATCGTTGAATACGTTGCGGATCGGGTTGAAACGATGGGGACGATGTTCCTGGGCCTGACCCTGACCTGCTCTCGTTGCCATGACCACAAGTACGATCCGATCGAGCAGAAAGATTTCTACAGGCTGTTCGCATTTTTCAATAATATCGATGAGGCGGGCCTTGGCCCCAATAACGGAAACAGCCCGCCCTTTATCAAGGTGCCCAAAAGCTGGCCCAACCTTACCGGCAAAGACGCTGAGTTCGTCAAGCCCGCTGCGGTGAAGATTACCATTGTGCAGACCTCGGTGCCCCGGCCGCAGCCGGGGGCGAAAGATACCGTGATGGTTCTTCACGAGCGTGCGAAGCCCCGCGAGACCTACCGCCTCGTGCGTGGACGGTACGACCATCCCGACAAGTCCGAAAAGCTCGCCCCGGCCACGCCGCCGGTGATTGGCGGGTGGAATAAGAAGTGGCCTCGCAATCGGCTTGGGCTCGCAAAATGGCTGATGGATCCATCTCATCCATTGACCAGCAGGGTGACAGTCAACCGTCTCTGGCAGCATTATTTCGGTACAGGCCTGGTCAAGACGAGTGACAACTTCGGCGTTCAAGGTGATGCCCCGAGCCACCCGGCGCTTCTTGACTGGCTTGCCACGGAGTTCATTCGTCGGGATTGGAAGCTCAAGTCCATGCACCGGCTCTTTGTCACCAGCTCGGTGTACCGCCAGGAGTCGGCTTCCCCGGCGGGTCTCCTGGAGCGAGATCCTGAAAACCGCCTGCTTGCTCGTGGGCCCCGCAAGCGCCTGTCCGGTAATGCCATTCGTGATGCCGCGCTTTTTTCAAGCGGCCTGCTGGTGGGGGATATCGGGGGCCCGTCGGTAAAGCCCTACATGCCTCCGGGCATCTGGGCGAGCGTCTCTAATGCCAGGTACAAGCTGGACAAGGGAGAAAAACTCTACCGTCGCAGTCTCTACACCTACTGGCGGCGAACCCTGCCTCCACCCACGCTGATGACATTCAACGCGGCAGCCCGCGAGACCTGCATCGTGCGGATGGACCATACCACGACTCCCCTGCAGGCCCTGGCCTCGATGAACAACATTACCTTTGTCGAGGCAGCCAGGTTTCTTGCCGAACGGGTTTTGCGTCCGAAAGGTTTGAGCAACCCGGAGAGGATTACGCGGGCCTTCAGGCTGGTTCTCAGTCGTTCGCCCAAACCTGGAGAATTGAAGATCCTGCTGGCTGACCTGGAGTATTATCTGAAGGACTTCCAGGGAGCTCCGGGCCGTGCCCGTAAGCTGCTCGCTGTTGGGGCGAAATCTTTTGATAAGAAAATAAACCCGGCCAGGTTGGCGTCCTTTGCCCTGGTCGCCAATACGATTCTCAACCTTGATGAAGCGATTACCCAGAACTGATATGGATACCAGGGAACATATATTTCAGCAGCAGACCCGCCGGGCCTTCCTGGCGCAGGGAGCCATGGGGCTGGGGGCTGTTGCCCTTGATTCTCTTCTGGCAGGAGCAGAAGGGGAACGCACAGCCATCGGTGGCCTTGCCGATATGCCACATTTTGCACCGCGGGCCAAGTCCTGTATTTTTATTTTCCTTGCTGGCGCACCAAGCCATGTTGACCTCTATGACCCCAAGCCAATCTTGCAGGAACGGAACGGGCAACAGCTGCCCAAGTCACTTACCGACAAGGTGCGATTTGCTTTCATCAAGAAGGAATCAGCCATCCTGATGGGGAGTTCTCGCAAGTTTTCTCCACACGGGGAGTGTGGCATGGAACTGTCGGACCT
>CAJWZY010000337.1 GCA_913050545.1 uncultured bacterium
TCAATGTTACCCAGTACATCGATTACATGTTGATGGTCATGTTCGGAAATACCGAGCTGGAGTTTCGCTGCGTAGGGGAGAGGCTTGGGAATGAATGGTTAGCGGAGGACCGTCAGAATGTTGGCTTCCAGTTCTTCATGAATGACACCGACGGGTTCCTTCGGGGGCCCACCGATGGCGGAGGCGGACGACCAGGGTTCAACGGCAACCCCGCCGCCATGAGCCAGCCGGGCAGGCAGGTCGGAGATGGTCCCGGAAGCATTTTCAGCATGTTGCTGGCTGAAAACCATCCGGACTACAGGATCCTGCTTGCCGACCGCATCCATGAGATGTTCTTCAACGGTGGAGCGATGTCAGCCGAAAAGAATATCGAGCGGCTCCGGACGCAGACCGAGGAGGTCGGGCGCTCGATCCTGGCTGAATCCGCGCGCTGGAATTACCGAACCCCATCCTCCTGGGAGAACGCAAAGAACAGCTATTTAAACGGAGTCCTGCCATCGCGTACCGATGTAATGGTAGGTCACTACCGCGATGCAGGCCTGATGCTCCCGGTGGCAGCCCCATCCTTTCTCATCGAGGGTGACGCACAGCACGGCGGGGCGATTCGCCCTGGAGCCGAGCTGGCAATGGGGGTGTCCGGGCTCGAACGTGTTGTCGAGGAACTTGTACTCGGGACAGGCGCTCCGTGTAGTGCCTGTGTTCCCCGAAATGGAGAGCTTGGTGACGACTGGATGCTGCCTGGGTACGAAGAGGGCTCTCGTGCAGAGAACTGGCAGAGCGGCGCGGGGGGGATTGGGTATGAGAATTCCAGCGGCTACGAGGATGCGATCAGTATCGACCTTGGCGATGAGATGAGAGGAAACGAGGGGAATACCTCGGTCTATATTCGAATTCCCTTTACCCTTGCCGATGAACAGGCTGTCACCGCGCTGAGTAACCTTGTTCTTTTGATCGATTACGATGATGGATTTGCTGCCTACATCAACGGGGAGCGTCTTGCCCAGGCGAATGCCCCGGATGTCGGCGCCCTGCAGTGGAACTCAGCCGCTGCGGGCTCCAACGAGGCCGACCCGGGCAATCCCGCCGCCTTTGAGCTGCCGGGTTTCGCGGGGCACCTGCGGGTCGGGGCTAACATCCTGGCGATTCACGGGCTGAATTTCAGCCTCAACAGCAGCGATTTCCTGATCCAGGCTGGGTTGGTGGACAGGAGGATCGAGATCGAACTGGCGGAAGACAGCGTCTTCTATACCCTGGACGGCTCTGATCCTCGCCTGCCCGGCGGTGCTGTCGCGCCGGGGGCGATTCCCTACACCGGCCCATTTCCTCTTCGTGAGACAGCCCTTGTTTCAGCCCGGGTTCATGCAGAGGATGGAGGCTGGAGTGCGAAGTCAGCCGCCGTATTCCACACCGACATGCCGCTTCGGGTAACCGAGATCATGTACAACCCGGCCCCGGCCGCCGAGGGCAGCCCCTTCGAGCGCCGGGAGTTCGAATACATCGAGCTTCAGAATGTCAGTGCAGAAGCGCTGGATCTCCGGGGAGTGAAATTCGTGGAAGGTATCGAATTTGATTTCACCGAGAGTGCGGTTACCGAGCTCGGTCCGGGTGAGGTGGTTGTGCTTGTTGAGGATATACAAGGCTTCGACAGCCGCTACGATCTTGCCCGAATCCTGGTTGCCGGGGAGTACTCCGGAGCTTTGAGCGATGCAGGAGAACGCATCCGGATTCTCGGGCCGCTTGGTGAGCCTGTTCTTGATTTCGAGTACAGCGACCTGTGGCAACCCGAAAGCGATGGTGAAGGCCCCTCGCTGGTGATTGTCAATGCAGAGGGAAACTCTTCCATGTGGAGCCAGGCTGCTGGCTGGCGCCTGAGCGAGTTGGGGCTTGGTTCGCCGGGCTTTGATGAATCAGAGCTCGAGCCCCGCGGCCGGCAGCTTCCCGGCGATGCCAACCAGGATGCGAGGGTCGATATCTCTGATGCCGTCGCTCTTCTGCGGCATCTCTTCGGACAGAGGCCCGAGCTGCCCCCCTGTGGGGACGGCAGGCTCGACAGCCCCGGGAATATAGCTGTTCTTGATTCCAATGGGGACGAGGCGGTAGACGTGTCGGACGCGGTCTGGTTGCTGGGCTATATGTACCAGGGTGGCGCGCCTCCCAGTCGCGGCACCGAATGCCTGCGCCTGGTGGGTTGTCCGAACGTTTGCGGGTTTTGAGGCAGACCTGGCATCGGTCGAGTCGCAGCGGGTATTGCCGTGGGGGCAGTCTCTATGGTTTGATGCCACGGCTTGGCGCAGACAGGCTGTGAGTTCGCCAGGAACAACACATTCAAACAAGGGCTGAATCGATGGGACTGAAGAGAAACCTCCTGCTGCGCCAACTGCTCTGGCAGCTTTCTGTCGTTGTCGTCTTCGCCGCACCGGCTCTTGGCGACTGGCCGCAGTTTCGAGGTCCCAACTCTTCCGGTATCGCGCCCGGTGTCTCACCTCCGGTTGAGTTCGGCCCCGGCAGGAACGAGCTCTGGAAGGTTCCGATGGTGGCTGGACACAGCTCTCCCATCGTCGTCGGAGATGTCATTTTCCTGACCACCTGGGACAAGGAGGACAGGAAGCTTGCGGTAGTCTGTATAGCGCGCTCGAACGGAAAGATTCGCTGGCAGGCGGATGTGCCTGTGGAAAGGTTTGAAAAAGGCCATGCGTCATTCAATCCGGCCAGCAGCACCCCTGCAACCGACGGGGAGAGAGTGGTCGCCTATTTCGGTTCCTTTGGGCTGGTCTGTTTCGATATGGAAGGGAA
>CAJWZY010000338.1 GCA_913050545.1 uncultured bacterium
AACTACTGCAGCGCCTCAACCGGCTGTCGGCGAAGGAGTTCACCGATGACCCTGCCCTGGCCGCCCGGATCAAGTCCTACGAGCTCGCCTTTCGCATGCAGACCGCGGTGCCCGAGGTCGTCAACCTGAAAGACGAAGAGAAGGCCACCCACGAGTTATACGGGACCGACAAGGGCCCCTCAAAGCCCTTCGGCCGGCTTTGCATGACCGCCCGTCGGCTGGTCGAACGCGGAGTCCGCTTCGTGCAGATCTACCACGGCGGCGGAGGCGCCGGCGCGTGGGATGCGCACAGCAACGTCAAAGGCAACCATGCCTCGAATTGCGCCAAGGTAGACAAGCCCATCGCAGGCCTCCTGGCAGACCTGAAACAGCGCAACCTGCTGGATGAAACGCTTGTTGTCTGGGGCTCGGAGTTTGGCCGCACGCCCGGCCTGCAGGGCTCCAATGGTCGCGGCCATCACAACTTTGGATTCTCCGTGTGGATGGCCGGTGGCGGAATCAAGGGTGGGATCGTCCACGGCGCTACGGACGAGCTGGGCTTTCACGCCGTCGAAAACCGCCACTACATCACCGACCTCCACGCCACCGTCATGCACCAGCTCGGCATTGACCCCCGCCGCCTGGATGTGCCGGGCCGTAAGCGCCTGGAGATTGATTACGGCCACCCGATCAGGGACATCATTGCCTGAGCAGTTTCAATTTCTTGATGTGCCAGGAGCTATCGAGGGCCTTCCAGACCTTACCCCCCCACCGGCGCTCACTCAGGAGGAGGAGCACCGGATGGGGGCTCCTCACCCGGAGGCGGCGGAGGCAAAGAAACTGCCTGGGCCTCCTCAATGGAATCCCCGGTGTCTTTCCCGGGCTTTCCCCCCCGCTTTTTCCCGGCACTCTTCTTCTTGGTTTCCGATGCAGGCTGGCTGAAATGCCATGACACAACCCAGACCCCCACGCACGCCAGGGCCAGGCAGCCGGGAACCACCACGATCATCATATCAGGTGAGCGCATCCATTCGCCGCCTCTGACTCCGGGAAAGCGAACTGTCCACTGATTCCAGAACTCCAAGGTCTGCACCAGCAGAGCACCCGGAATCATCCAGGCGAGAAAAGCGGGAATCAACATGATGCTCCCGATCATCGCATAGGCGATGAGTTTAGGGAACAGGGGCAGATCCTGGAGTCTGTCGCCACGCTTTTTCAGCTTGGCTTCGTGCTTCTCAATTCGCTTCGAATACTCTTCAGCCTCATCCTTACGGTCGGCTTTTTTGGCTTTTTTCCTCAGGCGGCGAAGCACCACAACCTTATTCTCCAGCTGGTGCCCCTCGATCTGCCTCAAATAATCCAGCTTGATCTCCTCGAGCTCGAGGGTCTCAACATCCTCACGCCGGGCTTCGCTCAGCTCTTCCTCGATCTCATCGATAAGCCCCTCCAAATCCCTTATTTCCTCGTTCGACTCGCCACCGCCACCTTCCCAAGGGAGCCAATGGTATCTCCAGTTGCCCCCCACCGGCCTCCTGCGGACGACCCAGACGCAAAACCTGGTGAAAACAAAGATGCTCGCCCCGATCACGATCACCACCTCCCACAACGGCCGGTCCAGCAGGGCGTAAAGCACGAGGCTCCCGGCAAGCCAGGCAACGCCTACCAACCCTCCAACGATCACCGCAAGATTGCAGAGAAACCCGAAAAGAAACAGCATGAGGTTCATATCGACAGCCTCTGGTATTAGTTGCCCCAGCCAACAGCCTATGATAGACCATGAACGCTGGCAAGGAGAGGGTGACTCATAGTTGCTTACCGCCCGGGGCATCGCTTAATGTGGTTGGGGTGTTTAAGAAAAGGTTGGGCGATGGCGACGAACTACGAATCAGTTTGTTTATCCGCCCTGGAACATATGGGGCATAAAGAAAAGATGATGGAAGTGGAGGCCCGGGTCTGCCGTGCGAACAAATTAACAATTCTCGTCTGGTCGATGGCCATGGCCTGGATCGCTACCAGCTTCTTCGCACAGGTTGTATTCGCAGTATCTGTGGATCTGAAGTCCTACGATCCGGCCTGTGGCGTGGCGGTGCGCCACAACGATGACGTACTCAGCGCTCGATGGCAGACGCCGGAAGGTTCGACCGAACTTACACTGAACCTCCTGGGGGGAAGAGCTTTAGTCCATTCCATCGCGGTAGCCTCGGGACAAGGCAAGCCCATCGTGATCCTGCGTGATGTCAATCCTGTCACTGCACTGTCAATCGCGGAACGCGACCTGAAGAAGCGAAATGGCTGGACCATCTTCTTTGACCACGTCGACCGAAAACCCAGTACATCAGGGCTGCTCGCCCTGAAGCTCAAGGGTGTAGCGGCGCACAGCATGGGCCGCCGCTGCGTCATCGACCTCGATGGCCTTGAAGGACAAGGGTTCTCTGGAAAGCTACGCTTCACTCTCTATGCCGGCTGCGACCTGGTTCACGTTCAGGCCGTGGTGACGACCCAGGAGAAGGCCCGCGCCCTGCTCTACCATGCTGGATTGACTTGTAACCCGAACAGTAAAACGACCGCATGGATTGGCCTCGATGATCAATTACATCGGGCTGAGGCGGACGGCCGCCCTGCAACCCCGCAGAAGGTTCGCTACAGGACCATCGCGCTTGAGACCCCGGCCGGCGCCGTCGCAATCTTTCCACCTCCACACAGGTATTTCTACCCACTTGATGAGGCCTACAACCTGGGATTCACATGGCGGGGAAGCGATTTCATGAAGCAGGTTCCCGGCTTCGGGGTCG
>CAJWZY010000339.1 GCA_913050545.1 uncultured bacterium
CTTCTCAGTGGTGAGGCCCGCGCGCGGATTGAAATCGCCCATCTCGTTGTTGAGGAGGAAGCCTGCCCCGGGAACGACGATCCGGGATCCGTAGCTGTACTCGAGGGTCGTGGTCAGCGCGACGGCCATCCTGGAAGAATCGACAACACTCAGGTGGGTGGTCTCGGAGCCCTGCCTGGGCCAGGTAAAGGTGGTGGGGGATGAGCGAGAGGCCTTCTGAGGATCGATCGTTGCAGAGAGGGTTCGGGCATAATCCCTGGAGATCAGCCGCTCGACCGGCACCTTGACGAAATCGGTATCAGCCAGGTGCCTGGCGCGGTCGGCGTAGGCTCTTCTCATAGCCTCTGCAAGCAGGTGAACCTCCCGGGAGGAGCGGAAACCTGCCGATGCTATGCCGCCGAGTTCCAGCAGGTTCAGCATCTCAACGAGGGCTACCCCGCCGGAGCTTGGAGGTGGCATCGCGATGATATCAAGACCCTGGAAGGTGCCGCGAATGGGCTGGCGCTCCAGGGCCTTGTAGCCGCGCAGGTCTTCCTGGCTGATCAGTCCGCCCCCACGCCGCATCTCTGCGACCAGGAGCTCGGCTGTTTTTCCCCTGTAGAAGCCATCGGCGCCCTGGTCTCGAATGCGCCCGAGGGTTTCGGCCAGGTCCTTCTGCACCAGCAGCTCGCCCGCCTTGTAGGCTCCTGTTTTTTGAGAGAATTGTGCGAGGGTCGCAGGGTATTTTTTGAAGGAGCCGAGGCGGGCGGCAAGATCTGCGGCCAGCCCGGCGCTGACCCGGAAGCCATCGGCCGCGAGCCTGACTGCCGGCTCGACCAGCTTCTTCCAGGCGAGCTTGCCGAGACGCTGGTGTGCGAGATAGAGGCCGGCAACCGAGCCGGGAACCCCGACGGCGATATGGCTGAAGTGGTGGCGGGCAGAGTCGTATTTCCCGTTCTCATCGAGGAACATCCCGGGGTGGGAGGCGGCCGGCGCCCGCTCGCGAAAATCAAAGGTCGTCGATTTTCCATTCTCCAGCATGACGACCATGAAGCCGCCGCCTCCGATATTGCCGGCGGCGGGATGGGTTACGGCAAGGGCAAAGGCGGTGGCGACGGCCGCGTCGACAGCGTTTCCACCCTGGCGCAGGATCTCGCAGCCGACCTCTGAAGCGTGTCGATCCTGGCTGACGACCATGCCGTTTTTCGCCCGGTAGGGAACGGCTTTCGAATTTTTCTCCTGGGCGCAGGCAAGGCTGCAGAACAGCAGGAGAAGGATGGAAGAGCTGCGGATCGTTTTCATAGGTTCGCTTGCGAAACACCGGGGTGGGGCAGAAACCTGCTTCGGGTTCAGGTTACAGGAAATCGGCGAGGATTACCCTTAATTCAAGCCTTGCCCGATGGACCCTCGTCTTGACCGTACCGAGTGTCAGTCCCTCCTCGCTGGCGATGGCCTGGTAGGACTCTCCAAGTATGTCGCGCAGGATGATGATCCTGCGTGCATCTTCCTCCAGGGATCCGATCGCCTTCTCGATGACCTCTCCGAGCTCTTTTTTCTCTACCAGCTGATGGGGTTCCCTGCTGGAGTCAGCGATCTCCCGATCGCCTTCATCCTCACCGCTGTCGGCGGTGCTCATCGAGAGGGTCGCGGTTGAGCCGGAGCGTTTCAGGGCAGTACGGTGGGAGTGAAAAGAGCGGGCAGTGTTGAGGGTGATGCGCAGCAGCCAGGTGCGGAAAGAGGCCTTTCCTTCGAACCGGGTCACAGCCTTCCAGGCCTTCAGGAATGATTCCTGGGCCACCTCGAGAGCATCTTCGTAATTGCCAAGATAATAGGAGGCGGCGTTGATGACGCTTTGCTGGTGCCTGCTTACGAGCTGGTCAAAGGCCTCACGATCTCCACCCGAGGCGGCCTTGACGTAGTGGTCGTCAGGGCTCTCACGATCTACGCTCGCTTTCCCGCTGATCGTTTTTTCTTCCGCAGTCATTGCCCTGTTCTCCAGCGTGGCTGAGGATCTGCAGCCGCAGGCATTCTATTCTTCCCTTCCCGGCAGGAAAACCCCCATTAACGGAGTCTTCTACCAAGAAGACGCTCGACTATTGCCCAGCATAGGGAAAAAATGTCGGTTGATTCAGCAAAAGAGAATTTTTTCATCCTCCCTTCGAAAATTTGATGGAGCCAAGAAATTGAATTGCCGCCACCTGTTGATAATCCTGGCCATACTGCTGCCATCCTGCGCCATCGTATCCATGCCAAAAGATGATGTGAGCCTCTTTCGGGCCAGGCAACTCAACCAGGAGTTGCTGATCCTTGATACCCATCTCGACACGCCCTCAAAGGCTCTCAAGAACCCCGAATGGGCTCTCGACCAGACAGGCGACCAGACCCTTGTCGATCTGCCGCGGATGCGCATGGCGGGTGTGAATGCGCCCTTCATGGTGGTCTATACATCTCCTTCGCTCAAAGGCCACGATGCCCTGACCCACGCACTCTCCCTCAGTGATGTAATCAGCGGCTGGGTCGAGGATTATCCGCGTGATCTCAGCCTCGCCAGGAGAACCGATGATGTGCTGGCTGCAAAGAAGGCGCGCAAAATCTCGGTGGTGATGTGCATGGAGAACAGCTCTCCGATCCTCGAGGGGCGGCTCGACCTGGTGCGAACCTTCTACCGTCTGGGTGTGCGCTATATGAGTCTTTGTCATTTCCAGAACAACCACCTCTGCGATTCATCTACAGATGACTCCCTGCACGGCGGGGGCAGCAAGTTCGGGGAGAAGG
>CAJWZY010000340.1 GCA_913050545.1 uncultured bacterium
CACCATCACCTGTCTCGATGCGAAGCTCGCGCGCAGGATCGAGGGACACGCACCGACTCCCGCCGCCCGCATGCGAACAGCCGCGAAGCTGGTCGGCGCCGGGATCGACACTGCCATCTTCTGCATGCCGGTCATGCCCTTCATCAACTCCAGCACAGCCGTGCTCCGACCGCTGTTCGAAGCGGCCCGCGGAGCCGGGATAAAAAACATCGTCCCCAACGCCCTCTACCTGCGCCAGGAAATCCGCGAGCCCTTCCTCGAATGGATCGAGAGCGAGCTCCCCGAGCTCGGCCCGCGCTACCGGCAGCTCTACGGCGGCAGGTCCTACCTCCCCCGAAGCGAACAGGAAAAGCTCCTGGCCGGCTTCAGAAAGCTGAAAGCTCAATTTGGTTTCAGACAGGAAGACAGAGGTAACGCCTAGAAATTAATCCGCCTCCGTCGGCTCAACCCTGCCCGGCAATCTCAGGAATCACTGAGCACCGGGAATTTGTCCCAGGAATCCGATGGGCGCAGCAAGGCGTTGTATTCGCAAAACGAGATGGGCTGGCCATTGGTGTCCATCAGGTGAAGGCAACAGTTCGAGATCCGGTCCTGGTCATAATTGTAGCAGTCCATGAAGGGCTTGATGGCAATGCCGATCATATCGGTCGGCCGGATCAACCGGCGACCGATTGCCCTGGCCAGGCGCCCCAGTAAACCAGGGCGGGGCGAACCGACCATGTCCCGGATCTCCCGTTTCGAAAGAATCGTCTTATAGGCGACCTGGTTCATCACCGATGCCAGGTCGATGTGCCGGGCGAGGTTGAATTTCAGTCCGAAACGCCGAACAAACATGGTCAGCCAGCCGCAATTCGGATGGCTACAGGGAATAGGAATGAAGTCATCCTCCCGCATCCGGACCCTCGCCTGGCGGACCACCGCCTTGACCAGGTCGGACAAGGTCAACCGGTCAACCGCCTCCCGCCCCAGGTCGTAACGCCCGGAGTAGGTAACCGGCTGCATCGCGACAACCTTGATATGCGAATAGCGCATGGCCGTATCGATAACCCAGCCGACCTCCTCATCGTTGACGCCCCGGGTCAAGGTCATCGTCAACTGCATGATCACCCCCAGCTCCGCAAGGTGTTCGATCACCTGTTGGCGGATTTTTGCGGGGTTTGCATTTCGCAGGTTGAGGTTCACATCGGCCGCCTGGCCGTCAAACTGCAGCAGCACCATCAACTTGTCGCGAAAAGGAACCAGCCTCTCAGCGTTCTCGCGCTGAGCAAAGAGAATCCCGTTGGTGGGCAGGTAGATTTTCTGAACCCCGTCCTGTGCGTGGAGAAAAGCGACCATTTCCCAGAATTGCGGATGCAGGATCGCTTCGCCACCGGTGATCTGGACCGAGTCCAGGCCCCCTTTCTGTTCGATGAGCTTGAGCAGATAGCCCTGGAACAGCTCCAGCGGCAGAACACGATCCCCCCGGGAATCGCTGTAGCAGACCTTGCAGCTCAGGTTGCACGCGTTGGTAACCTCGACCAGCACAGTGCAGCTTTTATTATCCAGCTGATCGGTGAAATCGAGCCCTTCGCCACCCCCCTGCGAAGATGAATCACAGCAGCCAGGGGCCCCGCAGCAAGCACCTTCAAATGCCGGGAAGTCGATCACCCGGTCGTCGGCATAGCGGCGTCCCCAGCAGTCCTTATTGGACAGGAAGTAGAACTTCTCGTCATTCTCGAGAACCGCGTCGGAGAGACCGTGTTCCTGGCAGCTCTTTCGAATCCAGGCGCGTCCCCCGAGGGTGAAGACCACGGCCGGAACATGACGCAGGCAGTCCGGGCAGAGACTGATCGTTGTTTTCAAGACCCTCTCGTAATCTTCTACAGCAAACCGCTTGAGCGCAGCGGCTTCATCCAGCGCGGCAAGTTCCTGGCGCAGTTCCTGTAATCGCTGCTCCAGCGTGAAGGCTCCCGCGGGTTGGTCCCAACCGGAAAGAATGGGCAGCTCGGTCTCAAACAAGGCGGCTCGCTCCTTCCATTATGAATCCGCAGATTCGCAAAAGGATCTTATTGTGACCCCGGATCTCCTGGTCGAAGCGATCGAGGACTATTCTCAGGGTGCGTAGTGAAAAATCGAGATTGGCCTTCGCCTCGGCACGTCGATGGGTATCAAACACCTCTGCGGCCTGGCGGCGCGTGAGGAGATCCTCCACGGCCTCGCGGGTGTAGCTGACATGCCTTGCTTCGTCACTGATCACAGCATGAACACACTTCCCAATGGCATCTCTTCCTCCCGCGCTGCAGGCATCGGCATGGTACTCGATCGACCGGCCGACCCGTTTTTCGAGAAAATGCGCGTGAGCGAGAAAGTTCGCCAGCTTCCACCGGCGCTTCTCTTCGGTATCTTCCGGCACGATGTGAAAGGTATCCGGGGTAAACGCCCGCACGACCTCGTTGAAGACAAGCGGCGGCGCCAGCTCTATAACCGGCTGCTCAAGCGTCTCAATCGCATGGGTATAAAGGCGAACGTGCCTTTGCTCATCCCCTGCATGCCGCTCAATGCTGTCGGCGAGGTGCTGGTGAGGGGCGTATTCACTCTGGAAATAATCGCAGACTGTTTCCGGATACCGCTCACCATTCAGATACAGGTTGAGTACCCAGCCGTGAGCCAGCGGATTGGCCACGACCTCGCGGTGCATGCGAGCCTTCATTCCATTGATTATGAACATGAACTCTTCCTTGAATCGTTCTATGAAAAGCATGTACCGATTAACAG
>CAJWZY010000341.1 GCA_913050545.1 uncultured bacterium
TGGTCGGCATGAAGCGGTTGCGGCCCCAGGCTCCGGTTGGTTTGGTGTCTTCGTTCTCAGCATAGACGCCGGATTTCATCGGAGCGTGTTTCTGCCAGACGACCTCTCCCTTGAGGCTCATCTTGGCGAAGGTCTTGAGGTGCTGGTAGGCGCAGACGTAGAGGAACTGCTCCCCGCCTTCCTGCCGGACCTCGATTCCGTGCCCGCCACCCTGGAACTGTTTTCCGAAGCTCCTGACGTAGCGCCCTTTCGGGTCGAAGACGAAGATCGAGGGGTGGTCTTTCTGGTTCTTTCTTCCTTCATGGATAACGTAAAGGAAGCCATCCTTGTCGACGGCCACGTTGTGGGTGGTCTGCCAGGAGAACTTGTCGGGCAGCTGCGGCCAGGCGTGAAGGACCCCGTAGCGGTAGTCGCCTTCACCGATGACGGTTTCCGCAGTGGGTTCGATTCCCATGGCGCCAACCGATGTGGCAGCCGCGGCAACCGCTGTGCTTGCGAGAAAACGACGACGGGAGAGGTTATGGGTTTTTTTCTTTTTCACGGGGGAGACTCCATTGCTGCCGCACGGGCATGACAGGATGGTTGCTTGAGATAATTTTTCCTCGATCCACAGCATCTGAAAACCGGCCGGAAAAGTCCAGACCTATGCTCCAGGCTGGATGCTATTGGCCGGGAATCGGTTCGTCGGGGGCAATCTCCTTGCCCTGCCAGGTAGCCTTGCCGTTTTCCCAGGTCAGGATGCGGGACCGGCTTCCCGGGGCCGGCTTGCGGTTTTCCTTCGGGAGGAATCCGCGGTGGGTGGCGATGATCCCCGCAAGCGAGGGGTTGGCGGCCAGGTTGTTCCACTCGTTGGGATCCTTCTTCATGTCATAGAGCTCTTCGGATCCGTCGGCGTAGCGGATGTAGCGCCAGCCTTCGGAGCGAACTCCGTGGTTGTCGTGGTTGTGGGTAGTGATCGCCGGCCACTTCCGGGCGGCGGTCGCATCACGCAATTGGGGCAGGAGGCTGTGGCCCTCGAGATGATCTCTTTGCTTGAGTCCGCAGAGATCGCTCAGCGTCGGGTAAATGTCCAGCAACTCGGCCGGCTTCGAGCATACCTGGCCACCCTTGATGCCAGGCCCGGCGAAGACCAGAGGCACCCGTGTCCCATCGTCCCAGAGGGTGTTCTTTCCGGTGATGAGCTTCTCTCCAAGGTGCCAGCCGTGGTCCGACCAGAGCACCACGATGGTGTTCTTGTCGAAGCCGTTGCGTTTCAGAGCCTCGAGGACACGCCCCACCTGGCTGTCAACGAAGCTGGTAGAGGCCAGGTAGGACCGCACCAGGTTGCGCCACTGGTTCGATTCCTCTAGGAACTTCAGGCGCACTTCGGGGAGATACCAGTGCATGTACCAGGAGAAGCGAGGTGTATCCTTGCGGTCGCCTCGCTGGATTTTCGGCAGGACCGAGTCGTCATCAGGATAGAGATCGAACCATTTCTGCGTGGCGTAGCAGGGGACGTGGGGAAGGAAGAAGCCCACCGAGAGAAAGAAAGGCTCCCGGGGTTTTTCATCGAGTTGATTGACCGCCCAGGAGGCGACCTTCCAGTCGCCCTTCTCCTCGTCTTTGTGGGGGAAGACTCCCCAGTCGACCAGGGGATGGTTTCCGAAGGGGGTGGTGACGAGCTTTTTCTTTGGGCGCGCTCCGACGCTCGAGCCCGGCCCGAGCACATCGAATTCAGTCCCTTTGCGTCCGTACCTGCCGTGGTAGATCTTTCCGGCGGAGTAGGTGCGGTAGCCGTTGGCGCTGAGGTGCTGCGGCAGCGAGACCACGTTCTTGAACTCGGGCAGGTTTCGGAACCAGGGGGCGAGCCCGTAGATCCCGGTAGAAGAAGGCCGTAAGCCGGTCATCAGGCTGGTGCGGGAAGAATTGCACAGGGGCGACTGGCAGTGGGCGTTGGTGAAGGCTGTTCCCCGCCCGGCCAGCCGGTCGATATTCGGGGTCTTTACCATGGGGTGCCCACCGAGATAACCGATCCAGTCGTTCTGATCGTCGATCGCGATAAAGAGGATATTGGGCCGATCTTTTTTCGCGCCTCCCGCCTCCTGCGCGATGAGGGGTGCTGAGACAAAAAGGAAGAGGGATATGTTCAACAGGAGAAATGTTTGGAGTCGTTTCATGGGATCTATTTTCTTTCATCCGGGTGTCCCGGGCAAGTTGATTGGCGGCCTCAACTCTTTGGAAAAAGCGGATCGTCCTTGTCGAGTTTACACGGAGCGCCTTTTGCCGGCACCTCGAGGCCCGCGCTCCAGATGATGCCGTTGATCAGCATTTTGCGAAAGGGGACCAGGCCGAAGTTACGGTGAAAGTGTCCCAGGGTGGTGCCGAAGGCGCGCCCTCCATCTGCCCGCTCGATGGTCCAACCGACGGGAAGGGGTTTACCTTTGGCTGTGACCTCCAGCAGCACCTCTCCCTTTTCGTGGATGACCGGCGAGAAATAGAACTCATCGCTGATCTCGTATTGCTTCCAGCCCCGGCATACGGGATGGGCCGGATCTTTCTGCACCAGCGGCGATTTCCCCATCGTGATGCCGGTAAAATGGGGCCAGCCTCCTCCCAGGCTCGCGTACCACCGCTTCCCCAGGAGCTCGACGTTTTTCTTGTGGACTCCGGTGGCCCAGTGGATCGCCACCAGTCCTGTCCCGCGCTTCATCATGGCTTCGAAGGCCGCGGCAGATTTCTCGGCGAGGACAATCTCAGCGCCGGGGCTCGTG
>CAJWZY010000342.1 GCA_913050545.1 uncultured bacterium
TGAGCTCCTTTTCGGCCAGACGGGCACCTGCAGCAGTCAGGCTCCTCTCGGCCAGCTCCTTTTCAGCAGCGCGGCGGCCCCACAAGGGGAGCTCCCAGGAGATTCCGGCGGGGAATACCAGGCCGCTGCCGGTGGAGGAGATTCGCGGCCCGAGAAAGAGTTCCGGATTGGCAAGCAGGCCGGCCTGGAGCAGCTGGACTGCTGAGACCTGCTGGTCGTTTCGCGCTGCGCGGATTTCGGGTGAGTAGTAAAGAGCGAGGGTGTTGGCCTCCGCAAGATCGAGTCCATCTGAGAAGTCGATCCTGGCCTCAAGGGCAATCCAGTCGCTGCCGGCGGGCAGGGAGATGGCCTCGTCCGGTTGAGCTGCAGCGCGCTGTTCGAGCTTTTTAAGCTCGGCGAAGGGATCGAGCGGTTGCGGCGAGTAGCTGGCGCAACCGCAGAGCAGGGCAATGCCGGTAAGCAGCACGGTGGGCGCAAAACGATAGTGTGCAGGTGCAGGGCGGGGCGAACCCTTTACAGGGAGCGCAAGGCCGCTGCATTGTTGAGCAGTCATTGAACGAAGCCTCTAAGGTACATCCTGGGCAAGCCTGGGGAAATTCCAGGCACAATCTACGCCGGCAGGCGGCGTATTCCGATTGGCTCAGATGGAGCTGGGAGGTGCCCGCGGAGATGAAACCCTTTTCGGATGCAGGCGTGGGACCGGCGAGTCACGCGGTGCCTGCGTGCTGCAGAGGCCGGCCGGTTCGATCGTTTGAAGGGGGCTTGTCAGTGGTTCGAGGGAGACCAGGCTGAGAGACCCGGGTGGTGCAGCCTGCCCGGGGAGAAACTTGGCATGGTCATCGTCAGAATGCTCATGGTGATCCTTCTCAAGAGGTGCGCCCTCGGGATTGTCGGCAGGAGCCTGGTCGCCGGAAGGTTCATTGTCATGATGATGGTGGTGATGGTGCCCATCGTCGTCGTGGTGATGATGGTGGCCCGGGTGTGAATGACTGGAAGAGCTTTCAGTGGCCTCCCGGGGAGCCTCATCGTGAGAGTGATGGGCCAGGGCGATATGAAGGGGATAGCAGAGCGGTTGCAGGGCGAAGCAAAGGCACAGGAAGACTCCAAGGAGTCGCCTCTGAACTTGTTTCTGTACCTTCTGAGCCATTGCCTGGAACCTCCTGTTCAGCCTGTTATCCACACCGCAATTATAGCATCCCCGGTATTGTTTGCGGCGAATATGGAGCCTGGGGCGCTGGGATGGCCATGCCAGGAAAGTATCTCCGGATTCGACGGAAGGTTTTACTGCAAAAGGGTTTGTGGGCCTCAGTTGATTCCTGTCGGTCTGTGGTCGGCGGGTTTGGGAAATGTTCCCGGCAGGGTTAGAGCCGACAGCTTGTCGGCGGGGTCTCACAGCCGATCTCGTCGGGGGTCGGGTCCATTCCGCATTCGACAAAGCCCGGAGGGGGGATGGCTGCGTTTCCAAGGAAAAGAGCTCCAAGGGTGGTGATCACATCTGCAATGTCCACCGCTCCATCATCATTGGAGTCGCAGGCGTCATCACAGGTGATTTCAAAGGTGCCGAGGAAGAGCATCTCCAGGGTGTTGATTGGATCGGAGATATCCAGCGAGCCGTCATCGTTACAGTCTCCCCGTAGAAAAACTGTGGCGATGGGCTCGAAGTGAAAAACCCCGACCTGGCCGTCGCTGTCAAAAGCGATGTAGAGGGTCTGGCTCGGGGCGTGGTAGGAAAGCCCCTCCGGATCGGAGAAGCCGGTGAGGGCCTCGAGGTCTATCTCGCGTACCAGTTGGCCGTCGGTGGTGATCTCGTAGAGCTTCCCCTGGTCGTCATCGACGGCAAGCAGGTGGCCGGAGAGGGGCTCCCAGGCGATTCCTTCCGGCTCCAGGAAAGATGCCTCGATGCCGGTAGTGCTGAGCTGTCCAAGCAGCTGGCCATCGAAGTCGAGCTCCATGATTGCGAGGGCATTGTCATCGGTGACAAAGAGGGTGTCGGTTTCTTCGACCAGGACGATTCCATTGGGGGCCGGGCTGACCTGGCTGAGGTCAACGGCCGGTCCTGCCTTGAAAAGGTCCGGGGTGAAGAAGACCATATTACCGAGGCCTCCATCGGCGACGACGAGATCTCCATCGGGGAGCACCGCGATCCCTTCGTAGAAGGCAGGTACGGGGCTGGCCCAGGAATCAAGCAGCTCTCCGGCGGTGGTGAGCCTGTAGATCGTGGCGTTGGAGCTGTCGACGGCATAGAGCTCATCTTCATCGGGGTGGTAGGCGATCCCGTCCGGTCCCCGGGGAATGATGGCCTCGGTGGAAAAGGTACGAAGCAGGGTCAGTTGTCCCCAGGCGAGGTTGCCATGGGTCAATAGCGAGCTGAGAGCGAGAATTGAAACGAGTCGTGCCATGTCTTTCTCCCCGGGTAATCCCAACCACCAGACAGGATACGCGATCGGAGTCGGCCTCACACGAAAATCTCCTTTCGCTGCCCGCCGCTTGCCAGCGGAAGGGACCTCGCATAGGCTATTGCTGTGATATTCAAGCTGGTGTAACCGGGGGACGGCATGAGACCGTTTTTTGCTGTCGGCGTGCTTTGTTTCATGTTCGGGCTTTCAGCTGCGCAGGCAGACGAGAAGCTCAACGTGCTTTTTATCGCTGCCGATGATCTTCGTGCGGATCTCCGCTGCATGGGCAACAAGGAGGTGTTGACACCCAACCTCGATGCCCTTGCAGCCCGTGGGCGGCTGTTCA
>CAJWZY010000343.1 GCA_913050545.1 uncultured bacterium
CAGCGAAGGTGATATCAAAGGCGCCGTCGGTGAGACGGTGAAGCTCGATGGCGCGCGAGATGATCGCTGCGAGCTCCCGCGGGACCTCCCGGGGGCCCTGCCCGGCGGCCTCATTCAGGCTGGTGAGCTCCGATGCCCGCCAGTCGGTCATGAGATCTTCCACCCGCTTGACCTCGCCGGCGGCGGCCTCCATGGCCCGGTCGAGGAGGGCGGGGTCGGTGCCGATGACAGTGATCTTCAGCTGGGTGCCCATGACGCCGTCGAGGCGCGAGCGCAGGACAGGGCTGTTCCCGGCGGGGTCAGTCCTGGCCGGTTCCGGCGCCGAACGGCAACCGGCGAATCCCACCAGGGATAACAGCGCCACCATTGCTGCAAGGATGCGCGTCTTGATCATCTCGTGGGATCTCTCCGGGGGAATGAGCCAGCTCCGGGCAGGACTTTCAGCCGTCCCGTTTTGTGAACGCGGCCCAATTATCAGGAAGCCGGTGTCCACGGTAAAGAACCGATCCTCCGGAGCCCAGGATGACGATCGTGGGGGTGCCTTCCACGCCGAAGATCTTCGAGAGCCTGAGGTCGCGGTCTCGTACCTGCGGATAGCGTACGCCGAAGCGGCCGACGATCGTCTTCACCCGGGCTTCATCTACGTCTTTGTCAGGGCCGGAGATAATGCCGTAGAAGCTGAGCCGGGGAGAATGCTGGAGGTCGGCCTTGACGAGCTCTGGCATTTCCCGCAGGCAGGGTTTGCACCAGGTCTGCCAGAAGACCAGGGCAACGGCATGTCCCTGTCCCAGGACGCTGTCCACATCGTGGAGCTTGCCGGCCATGTCCCTGAATCCCAGTCCCTCCGAAACAGTTCCAGCCGGGGAAGGGTTCGGGGTGTCTTGCGTTACGGGGGGGCGGGCGCCGCAGCCTGGAGCCAGGATCAACAGTAGGAAGATCAATCGTTTCATGAGTATATATTACTCCCCCGGGCCTCTACTCAGAAGGACCAGTTGAAGGCGACAGCGCCGAGAACCTGGTCGATTCCATCACTGCGCTGGATATAGTCCCCGGAAAGGTCAAGCCGCAGGGCTTCGAAGATGTACCAGGAAAATTTTATCCCCGCCCCGTTGGCGGTGAAGTCGCCGAGATCGGAGTCCTGCGTCCTGAATTCGGGTGTGACCAGGTTGAAATTTTCAGAGTAGTCATCAGCGCTCGTCTGGGCGTAAAAGCGGTAGCGCAACCTGGTGCTCAGCTTGTCCTCTATGAGCCAGTAGTAGAGCCTTGGCTCGATGGTGAAGCTGGAGATTCCCCAGGAGTCGCTATAAAGGCGTCCCCCCAGTTCGACGGCCGTTGCCGGGCTGAGACTCGTACGCACCCGGCCGAAGATGGCGCCGCGGCTTCGGGTGCCGGGGAGCTCTTCACGGACGATCTCCCCAGTGGCCGCCTGGTCGAGCCAATCCGGCCTGCCGGTAGAGAGATCATCTCCATCGGGGTCCTCGATAACAACGAAGTTGTATGCAGTCTCGAGGAAGCCCGACTGGTGGGTTGCGGAGAAACCCAGCTCCGAATGAGTCGAGGGCGTGATGATCTGGTACCAGTTGCCGGTCAGGCTCAAGGTCGTGCGCTCATCCGTTCCTTCTCTCTGCCGGCCGTTCCAGCGGATGATGTCGATGGTGTCCTGGAAACCATTCAGGTTCAGCTTCAGGGTCGTGTTTTTATTGTTAAGGTCCCGGGCCACGAAACCACTGAAGCCGATGGAGGAATAGTCATACTCGCCGCTTAAGCTGAGATTGCCGCCGAGGCGCAGAACAGGAGAGAGCTTATAGGCTCCGCCAAGGCTGGCGCCGTAATAGTTGTCTCCCGTGGCTCCGGATTGCGCCCCGTAATTACTGAGGCGGTCGATCGAGGCGCTCGAGACGTAGTCGTAGGAGAAGTCTCCATTGATCGAGAGGCGGTCCGTGAGGTTGTAGTCGAAGATGATCACGGGTTCGATGTCCGTCAGGGCCTCATCGAGGAAGGGATTTCCATCGCCGTTGTCGCTGTTCTGGTAGTAGTTCAGGCCGAAGGTGACAGAGCCATGGCCCGCCTCGGCTGAAAAAGAGCGGTTCTTATCTGAGAGGGTTTCCTCGGCGTTCTGGTCCTGCCAGGCACGAACGCTTTGCGGCGCGAGCAGGCAGAGGCCAGCGATGATTGCTGCTGCCAGGCAGAGAGCGAAAGGGCGGCCCCTCAGTAACATCCGCATCCTCCTCCCGCTGACGAGCCGATTCCTCCGGCGCTTCCTTCACGAGAGTAGTAGGTTTTCTGATGGAAATGAGTTTCAGACCCGTCCGGGTCGAAGATCATGATGGAGTTGGCGAAACGTCCCTTCTGGTGGTGTTCGACTCCCTGGCAGCCGAAAGCTCCAAGGAGGCAAAGGAAAAGAAACGCGCCAGTGAAAAGCCCTGATGGGGCTGTGTGGAAAAGACCGGCGAAGAAGCTGGGGAGAAGTTGAGAATTCATAGCCCTGCTCTGGTTCCCTTTTACTCTAATCAGGGTAGGTACTTTAAACTGAAAGATCTCAGGTCAAAAATCAAATCCCGTAAGACATTATTCAATATGATTTACAACCTGGTCCGCCATTGTCACAGCCGAACAGTTTTCTATTATACCAAACAGGTTCGAATGTCCGGAAGAAGTTGGTTTTTACTGTTGCCCCTGGGGGAAAAGTAACAGGTTCCTACATTCGCACCGAGTATGGATTCTCCTCTT
>CAJWZY010000344.1 GCA_913050545.1 uncultured bacterium
GGCTTCTCAGCATGGCGAATTCCGGCCCGGGGACCGATGGAAGCCAGTTCTTCCTCACCTTTGTCGCCACGCCCTTCCTCGATGGAAAGCACACTGTATTCGGAGAAATCGTTGAAGGACTCGACGCCCTGAAGGCTCTTGAAGCAGCCGGCAGCCCATCGGGGACTACCAGCGAAGAGTTGAGTATGACCAGTTGCTCGATCACGATTGAGTAAGCTACGGATTCTTCAGGAAAAGACAATTCAGGGGGAGAAAAAGTGACAACTGCTTCCGCCGGCACCACGGTTCTTGACCTGGCTCCTCGTAAAACCGACGATGGAGTCTACATGCCCTATACGGCCGGGCAATGGCTTGATTCAACCTGGGCGACCACCTATGACAATGTCGACCCTGCCAACCACTCAGCGGTATGGGGCAAGGTTCCCGAATGTGGCACCAGCGAGGTAGAGGCCGCAGTCGAAGCTGCCAGCAAAGCCTTCGCAACCTGGCGTTTCTCCACCGGTGATTTTCGTACCAAGGTGTTCTACCGCCTGACCGGCATGCTGAAAGAGAGCGAAGATGTCTTTGTCGGCCTGATGACCAGGGAGATGGGAAAGACCCTCTTCGACAGCCACCTGGATTTCATTGAAGCCGTCGGGGTCTGCGAGGCGATCTCTCCCCAGGGAGCCAGCCTCAAGGGGGTGACCTACCAGAAGCTCACCCCCGGTCTCTCCATGGAGAGCCGCCTGGCTCCGAGGGGAGTTGCCGCAATCATAACACCCTTCAACTTCCCGCTGGCAATCCCGGTGGCGCAGATCATGTCAGCCATCATCGCAGGCTGTACGGTGGTATGGAAGCCCTCCCACCTGGTCCCGGAATGCTCACAGGCCATCTGCGCCCTGGTTGAATGCGCCCTGGCACAGGAGGCTGAGGCTGCCGGGCTGGAGCTCCCCACGGGGATCCTGAACATGGTCCACGGCGATGCAGAAACGGGAGCCGCTCTCATTTGCCAGTCTGCGGTGCAGACCATCTCCTTTACAGGTTCCAAGAAGGTTGGTGACCAGGTTGATGCGATCGCCTCAGGGCTTGGCAAACGGGTGATGAAGGAGGTGGCCGGAATCAACTTCTTCTACGTTCACGAAGCCGCTGACATCGAGCGCGCCGCACGCAACTTCGTCTACGGAAAGACCATCACCTCGGGCCAGCGCTGCAGCTCGATCCAGGAGGTCCTGGTCGACAGGAAGGTGGCGAAGGCCTTCATCGATCGGGTCCTCGAGCTGGCCCCGGGGGTCGTCCACGGCCCGGGGGGAAGCGACGAGCTGACCGCCGCCGACTCCGACCCGGACAGCTGGAGCTGTCCGCCACTGGTAAGCCCTGAGCAGCGAGACCGGCTGACCGCCCTGGTGAGCTCTGCGCTGGAACACGGAGCCGAGCTCCTCTACCAGGCACAGCTTCCCGAAGAGCTCACACAGTCCGGGAATTACTTCCCGTTTACACTTCTGACCGGCGTCGATAAAAACAACCCCCTCTACGAACAGGAGGCCTTCGGGCCCGCCGGAATCATCACCCCCGTTGAGAACATGCCGGAAGCCGTCGAGTTGATTAACAGCAAGGTCGGCATCGTGGCCTGTATTGACTCCCATGATAAATCGGCGACCGAGAACTTTATCGAGCAGGTTCTGCGCACCAGGATCGATGATGGCCGTCATGGAACCGGCTGTTTCTGGGGTACGAAGTTCGGTGGTGACCGGGGAGCTGGCAGTGGAAATCCTGCCCTCGACGAGGATATGGTCAATGGCTACCTCATTTGGAAGACCATCTACCGCTCCTACGACGAAATGCCTCCTGCCGGTTAAGCTTTACGTTTAACTCATGAAAACAGCAGGCCGCTTGCACCCGCTTCGCAGGTGCTGTATTTTCAGGCACTTGTGAAACCTATTCCGATGACCATCCGGTTCCCAAAACATGCCATTTGACCCAGACCTGCTGAAAAAACGAGAAGAACTCCTCGCCAAGGATATCGAGCTTTACCCCTACTCCTGCGAGAGGAGCCATACCCTCCTGGAGATCCGCGAAAACCAGGAAGAGCTCATGGACCAGGATGTCCGCGTCGCGGGCAGGCTGGTTGCCTACCGGGGAAAAGGAAAGCTGATCTTCATCGACATCGGCGACTTCGATGGCCGGATCCAGGTCATGTTGCGCAAGAACGAGTTTGATGAAACTACCTGGGAGCTCATCCGCCACGGGCTCGACCTCGGCGACTGGCTGGGTATCAATGGCAAGGTGTTCATCACGAAGATGGGTGAGCTCTCGATCCACGCAGAGAGCATTGCTATGCTCGCCAAGACTGTTGTCCGGGTGCCGATCGCCAAGAGCAAGGATGACCAGGACTGGAACAAGCTTGCCGACCAGGAAACTCTCTACCGGGAACGCTACCTTCACTGGACCACCGATGCATCGGCACGCCAGAAAATGCTCCAGAGAGCCAGGATCATCAGCGAGATCCGGTCATTCCTCGATGGTCGTGGATTCCTCGAGGTGACCACCCCCACCATCGAGATGAACTACGGCGGCGCCGAAGCGCGCCCCTTTGAAACCGCTATCCACGCGCTCTCCGACCACCCTGCCTTCCTGAGAATTTCACCAGAGCTCCCGCTCAAGAGATTTATTGTCGGTGGTTTCCCGAAGGTCTACACCATCTGCCAGAATTTCCGAAACGAGGGTATCGACCGCAGCC
>CAJWZY010000345.1 GCA_913050545.1 uncultured bacterium
GGCTGCCGGTCTGGATGTAGGTGATGGCCGGGTCGTGGTTGATCGCCTCGGTGTTGACGGTCTTGATGACTGCAATGTCGTCGACCATCTTTGCGGTATGAGGCAGCAGCTCACTGACCCAGGCGCCGTTGGAGCCGTGCTGGTTGAACTTGAAGATCGAGGGCGCGACGGGGAATCTTTTCTGCCCGGATGTCATGGTCGTGATGCGCTGTCCGCGGCGAATCGAGGCAGGAAGCTCTTTGTTGTAATACTCCTTCATCTTCGGCTTGTAGTCCCACATGTCGAGCTGCGAGGGAGCCCCGGACATGAAGAGGTAGATCACCCGCTTGGCCTTCGGCGCGAAGTGAGGAATTCCGCCAAGGGGGCCGGCGCTGCCGCCGGCGCCGCCTGCAAAGAGGTCGGGGTTGACCAGCGAAGCCAGGGCGGCTGTTCCGATTCCACCCGCGGCCCGCCCGAAGAAGTGGCGCCGTGTTTCAACGAGACCCGCCTCGAGCAGCGGATCCATCATTTGCTCTTTGATGTTCATGATTTCTTTATTCGTTTACCGCCAGGCGGCGCTAAGAGGGCTATCCCTTGGTTACTGTTTCACTCAGGTTCAGGAGCAGGTGGGTGACCATGGTCCAGGCCGCGAGCTCGTTGACATCCATCTTCTGGTCGCGTGGTGACTCGCCCACGGCGAGCAGCTTTGCAGCCGATCCGGGGTCTACCTTGAACTCAATCACGTACTCTTTGTAGATCCGGGCAAGGGCAGTTCGCTCGGAGGTTCCGGGCTGTCGTCCAAGGATGGATCGAAAGGCGAAGACCGACCGGTCTTCAACGCCGGCGCCACCTTCGCGGACCACCCGCTCGGCGAACTTTCTCGCCGCCTCGACGAACTGCACGTCATTCATCAGCACCAGCGCCTGCAGCGGCGTGTTGGTGCGCGCCCTGCGAACCTGGCAGGTCTCGCGGTTGGGCGCATCGAAGGTCTCCATCGAAGGGGGAGGCGAGGTGCGCTTCCAGAAGGTGTACATGCTGCGGCGGTAGAGCTTGTCGCCCTTGTCCTGCTTGAATACAGAGGTGTTGCTGCCGCCGAAGCCGACCGGCTTCCAGAGTCCCGCTGGCTGGTAGGGCTTGACGCTTTTGCCGCCGATCTGCTGGTTCATCAGGCCGCTGACGGCAAGGGCCTGGTCGCGGATCACCTCGGCATCGAGCCGGAACCGGGCGCCGCGCGCCAGCAGGCGGTTTTCCGGGTCAGCGGCCAGCTTGTCCTTGTCGATCTTTGAGGATTGCTGGTAGGTAGAAGAGAGAACAAGCTGCGCCAGGAAGCGTTTTACATCCCAGCCGGAACTCACGAAGTCCATGGCCAGCCAGTCGAGCAGCTCGGGGTGGGAGGGGTGTTCGCCCTGGACCCCGAAGTCTTCCGAGGTCCGAACGATCCCTGTACCGAAGAACTGCTGCCACAGCCGGTTGACTGTGACGCGGGCAGTAAGCGGGTGGCTGGGTTGTACCAGCCACTGTGCGAGGCCCAGGCGGTTGGCCGGGGCATCCTTGACCGGGGGAGCGATCCAGGCGGGTACCGCCGAGGAGACCTTTTCACGCTTCTCGGTATACTGTCCCCGTTCGAGTACATAGGCCTGGCGGGGAGACTTGCGGTCCTCCATCACCATGCTCGACGGCATGGATTTCTCCATCTCTGCCAGCTGCTTTTTGATCTTTGCCTGCTCGACAAGGTACTTGCGGGTCCTTCCCTCGCTGTCTGGATGGACATTGCGCAGGTAGTGGGCTGTAAGCCTGGTCTTCTGTTCAGTGGTTCTCTTTGCCCGGTCGACCTTGAGGAGTTTCTGGATCTCAGCCGGCAGCCCCGAGTAGCTGTCCCTGGCACTGAACTGCTCCCAGGCGTACTGCGAGCGGCGTTGCTGGGCAGAAAGGCCACGGGTCACGATTCCGGATTTGTCCCAGTGGACGGTGCCGTTGACCTGGGTAAAGGCCCAGCCGTTGAGCTGCGCTCCGGGCTTGAGCCCGACAGCTTTGGCCGCAACCTCGAGCCGGACCCATTTGCCGGTCTCGGGGAGCTTGCCCGCCTGGTGGTTGGCGGGGCCGTGTTTGCCTGCGAGGAAGGCCCTGTCTTCGCCCCAGGTTGCCCGGTGATTCCAGGTGCCGTCGTTGAATTGCAGCTGGATGGTCTTCGGCGGCTTCGCCGGGTCGAGATAAACGTAGGTGAAGAGCTTCGAGTTCTCGGTGATCTTGAGGCGGTCGCTTGCATCGGTGAAGAAATGCTGGGTGATCGCATCGCTTGTGCTGACCCGGGTGTGTGATTTCCTGCCGCTGTGGACCGGGTGCCCGGCTCCCTCTACAAATTTCCAGGGTGGGGCATCATTGCCCTGGGGCTTGGCCCCGGCGGGAAGCTGGTCATCGATCCAGACGCGCTCCTGCTCTCCGAGGTCGCCAAGCTGCTCATTCGGCCTGGGGTCCTTGTAGCCGGTGGTTGCCAGCACCTTGCTGATCCTGGCCTCGACCTCCGCCGATTGCTTTTCCAGCTCCTTGCGCCGGGTTCGCTGGATCCTGGTTGGAGCCTTGACGATGGGGGGAGGAAGGAGCTTGTTGCCATCCATGGCCCGCTCGGTAAGGCTGAAGTAGTAGGAGAAGAGCTGGTAGAACTCCTTCTGTGAGAGCGGATCAAATTTGTGGTCGTGGCAGGCGGCACAGCCGGCGGTGAG
>CAJWZY010000346.1 GCA_913050545.1 uncultured bacterium
GCAGGAAAGAGAAGAAGGCGACCTTCCCTCTCTTTTCCAAGATCTCCGTCAAGGGCGCCGACATGCATCCGCTCTACAAGTTCCTGACGGACAAGAAGAACCCGAAGGTAGCCGGCGACGTAAAATGGAACTTCCAGAAATACCTCGTCGACCACGAGGGAAAGGTCCTGGCAAAATTCTCCCCCCGGGAAAATCCCATGGGTGGAAAGCTCACGGCAGCCCTCGAGAAGGCGCTGGCTAAACGTGGACCCTACAAGAAGCCTTCCGGCTCAAAGAAGAAGAGCTGAAAAGAGCTCTGCAGATTCGATCGCGGCCCAGGGGCCTTCCAGAGAAGCCGCTGGGCCGCGATCGTGCGCGGCTGTAACCGCCGCTCCTCAGTCCTCTCCCAGGAGGGCAACCCAGTCGATGGAGTCATCTCCATAGGCAAGAACTGAGGGGTTGCGCAGGTCATCCTTGTTATAGCTCAGCCGGCGCCCATCGAGATCTACCAGGTACCCCCCCGCTGCCTCGAGAACGCATTGGGCGGCGGCAGTGTCCCACTCCATCGTCGGCACCAGGCGCGGGTAGAAGTCCGCCTTGCCCTCCGCCACGAGACAGAATTTCAATGAGCTGCCCATGCTCACGCACTCAGCACCCTGCAGTCTTTCCAGCAGAGCCTCAACACGTGGGCCGGCATGATCCTTGCTGGCTACGATCTTCAGATCGGACGAATCGGCCTGCCGGACGAAGATTTCCTCGGTGCCTCCATCTGCCCGCCGAACGAAAGCTCCACCCTCACGGGTTGCGTAATAGCATTCCCCCGTAACAGGAGCATGAACAACCCCCAGCACAGATTCTCCACCACGAACCCGGGCGATATTCACAGTGAACTCGCCGCTCTGCTTGATGAATTCCTTGCTGCCATCGAGAGGGTCGACAACCCAGAAATCACTCCAGGATTTCCGCTCGGATATTTCTTCCTCCGGTGATTCTTCCGAAAGCACCGGCAGCCAGGGATCAAGTACCTGCAGGGCATTGACGATCACAAAATGAGCCGCCTTGTCAGCGAGCGTCAGGGGCGAATCGTCCTCCTTGTACTCCACGAGCCCATCGCCACCATAGTGCTCCATCGCCGCCCGTCCGGCGGCCTCTGCGACCTCAAGTACCTGTTCAAGTAATTCGTTTTTCATGCCTCATTCCCTCGCCACCCCGGGCTGATCATCTTGAACAGTCTCCCGGGTAGAACTAAACTGCGAGGCAGTATGCTAACCGAGCTTGAAAAAGTGATCAACGCACGCCGTCGAATCTACCTGCTTCGCCACGGCGAAATCAGCTACTTCGACTCCAGGGGAAACCCCTACGAGCTTGCGGAGATTCCCCTCAACCCTGCGGGCAGAACCCAGGCCAGCGCTGCGGGAAGCGCGCTCAGCGAGATGCCGATCGACCTGGTCGTCACCAGCGGTATGCCGCGGACCATCCAGACCGCGGAGCTGGTGATGGAACAGCTTCCAGGCGCCTGTCAGAGCGAGCATGTTGAAGCTCTGCACGAGATCACGCCCGGTGATTCTTTTAAGAGCACTGAGGAGGGTGCCGACCTGGCCTTCGTGAATTCGATGAGAAAATCCCTCACACGTGAAACTGCCTTTCTCGGTGGAGAGACCTTCGGCTCACTCGAGGACCGGGTCATCCCGGCCTTTGAAGAAATCATCGCGCGGAATGACTGGAAGGAATTGATGATCGTCGCCCACGGCGGAACCAATCGCATGATCCTGGCGAAGATCCTCGGCGGCGGGCTCGAAACCTTCGGCAAGCTCGAACAGGATGCCGGCTGCATCAACATCTTTGATCTCGACCCGGACGGCTCTTTCCTTCTGCGCCTGCTCAACTACACACCGCTCTGCCCCGGCAAGAACTCCCTGCGCCTGAGCACCATGGAGCAGATCTATAAAACATCCCTGGCCCCGGGCCGCTGTGAGAACCCCCCCGGCGGGAAAACCTGAAACTGCCGGGGCGCCCTGCCCGCTCAGCCCTGGACAAACTCTTGCAGCGCCTCGATAAGGCGATCCACCTCGCAGGCGGTATTGTAGTGCAGCAAGCCGATCCTTACCGCGCCATCCGGCTCGAGCCCAAGAGCTTCTGAAAGCGGCTGGGCGTAGAAGTTGCCGCTCCAGGCAAAAATCCCCCTGGAGGCCAGGTGGCGATCGATCTCCGCACTCGGACGTCCCTCGATCGTGAAAGAAACCGTTGGCACCCTCTCCTGCGCACGTGAAGGATCAGTAATCCCCCAGACCTTGAGGCCCTCAACACCGGCCAGGCCATCGAGCAGCCTTCCCAGGAGGTCCCTCTCGTATTCGGCAACCAGCTTCCAGCTCTCCAGGAGAGCCCCTCTTCGATCAGCCGGTTGCTGCCCTGCGCAGGAAAGACCGGCAAGATAATCGATGGCCGCGAGTGTTCCGGCAATCCCCTCGTGATTCTGCGTGCCGGTCATCCAGCGATCCGGGGAGGAGTCCTCGGCCGGACGCACCTTGTAGGCCGGCAATTCTTCCATCCAGCGGCGCTTGCCCCACAGCAGGCCCACATGCGGCCCGAAAAACTTGTAGGCGGAACAGACCAGGAAGTCGCAATCCCACTGTTCAACCGCCAGGGGAGCGTGCGGAGCGTAATGCACGGCATCGAGAAACACCTGCGCCCCGGCCTCGTGTGCCAGGGC
>CAJWZY010000347.1 GCA_913050545.1 uncultured bacterium
CCTACAATAAGGACCCCCAGCATCTCGATATCAAGCTCCCTGATGGAGCCCGCCTTCTTTCCGCCCGGGTTGGCGGAAATCCTGCCCCCTATGTTCGTGAGGACAACGAGACCGGCCTCTGGCAGATACCCCTCCCGCCTCTCTCCTACACCCAGGTCTCCCTGGTTTACGAACGAGCCACCTCGCTTGGCAGCTGGGGGAACTGGACGGAAAACGGCCCGACCTTCAAAGATGTCCCGGTCATAAAAACCCGCTGGAAAGTATTCCTTCCAGATGGCTACCGGTTTCACGTAAAGGGAGGAAACCTTCATGTGCATGGAGAAGATTCTCCGCCTTCAGCCCTGCCAGGAAGCTTCCTTGACCTTGCAGGAACAGCCGTCGCCCTGGGGCGAATGCCTCCACATGGGGTGCTCGATTCAGAGGATGAGGCGTGGCCTTACAGCAACGAGAGTGGAAAGATTGAGCTTACAGAGACACCTGCCTCAACTGGAGGCTCCCCCGGAAGAGGGCGACAGGGAGCCCTCGAGAAACAGAAGCTGGCTCCCCAGCAACCCGAAAGCAGGCCTGGAGGGAGCCGGGAGGAATCCATGGTCCTCGGCCTTCAGCCACAGGGGCGCCTTGTTGAGCTAACCAAGCTGGGCGGGCAGGCCACCGTGGTGCTTGCTTACCGCGAGCTCGGCTGGTGGCGTTTCTCAAAACGAACCGTCTTTGTCCTTACCCTGGTCCTTGGGGTCTGGCTTCTTTTCAGAAAGGGATCCCGGGCATTCTGGGGCTTCAGCGCCGGCGGTATTTTCCTGGCCGCCACCTTCAACGACATAGCCATGCGACTGCTTGGCTGGGATTCCCCCTTCCTCTTCATTCCTGCCTGTGAGGCCCTTGCGCTTCTTCTTGCTGCAGGGCTGTTCTTTGTGAGCATCCGATGTGTCCAACGGAAAATAACCTCCTTTTTCAGGGCCAGGGCCACCCTGGCCACTATTCTCGCGTGCTTCATCGCGGCGGCAATGGCCCCCGGCGCCAGCCTGGAAGCCCAGGATGAGGTCCTCATTCCCTATGACCCCGAAACGATCAATCCAGGCGAAACCGCAAAGCCCCTCAACAAGGTATATATTCCTTACGGAAAATTCAGGGCGCTCTGGTTGCTGGCCAATCCCCAGGAGAAAAAAGACACCCTCGAGGCGCCTGCTGACCTGGTCCTCGGAAGTGGAGACTACCGTCTCACCATTGAAGAAGACACCTACCGCATCACCGGGGTTGTGCCGCTGATGATCCTTACCGACAAATGGGTAACCCTCCCCCTGCCCATCACCAAGAGCAGCCTCAAAGAGGTACTTGTCGATGGCAAGGTGGCCGGCGTTGCCCAGAAAAAAGATATCCCCTTTATCAGCCTGCGAGGAAGGGGCCTTCGAAAGCTCCAGCTTGAATTTACCGGTCCGATCGAGACCCGCCTGGGCTCCTTCAATATAACTGCGCGGCTCCTCTCCGGGACAGCCGCACAGCTGCAGGCCACCCTCCCTGCGGGAGCAGAGCCCGGCTCGACGGGGACACCAGCTGGCAGCTCCTCGGTGAAAACCCCGGAAGCCACAGAGGTGAAGATTGACCTCGGCGCCACCCCTGAATTCAGCCTGGGCTGGACCTTTCCACGCATAGCAGGCCAGCAGAAGGCCCGGCTGGAATCCAGGTCCTACAGTAATTTCAACCTGACCCTGGATGGTTACGACGTCCAGAGGACCGAAGCTATCAAGGTCGCCGGCGCACCGGTGAATACGCTCAATTACATCGTCATCGGAGAGTGGAACATCACCTCTGTGACCGCCGCCGAGCTGAGTGAGTGGAATGTCACGAGCGTCGATGGGGCCAGGCACCTCAACCTCTTCTATTCAAAGCCGGTCCAGAAGTCAGTGGTCGCTATCGGGGGCTGGGCACCCCTTAAAGGCGATGGCGAAAAGCAGGCTGCGGCCCTCACGCTCATCGATGCGCTTCACCAGGAGAGCTTCATCGGGATCGTTCACGATGCACGCCGCCGTTGGCAGCCTGGAATTCTTTCTAATCGCCGCGCCCCCATCAACGCGCTTGATGATTACGAGACCAAGCTGCCCGGCAAGGACCCGGATCGACTCTACCAGTTCTTTGACAGTGTCGAGGGGCAGATGGTTTCATCTTCTGCGGCAACCGGCGTGGCAGATGCCACGACCAGCGCTGTCTTCTTCGTCACCGGAAACTCAACCACGATCAGCGCTCGAACCCGGTACCAGGTTTTGCGCTCGGGCCCCCTCCGGCAGGAGATCAGCCTTCCACCGGGGTGGGAATTTCGTAATGTCCAGGGCTCCACGACGGGAGAATGGGAAGTTATCGACACAGCTGAAGGGCCCTTGCTGACCATCCCTCTCGCTGAGAGAGCCGCCAATGGGACCGAGGTCACCTGGAGCGCCCGGCGCAAGTACGACACTCCACTCAAGGAGGTCGAGGTCCCATTACTGCGAACACGGACAAGCGACCTCGCGCTCCGCTCAGAAACTGTCCAGCTGACAATTGCAGCGGCCGAGGAAATTGACCTGAGGGTCTCCCCTGGCGCCACTGGAATCGAAAAAATCGCCCGCGCCAGCCAGGCTGACTGGATCCAGTTGCCGACTCCAAGTCGCCGGCTCTTTGACATGCGCTCTATCGGGAAAAGCCC
>CAJWZY010000348.1 GCA_913050545.1 uncultured bacterium
TCAGCTCGATGAGAGGGCTGGAGGTGCTGAGCTCGCGGGCAAGCTTCGAAGGGAATCTCCTGCGTGCCTCCCTTGCTGTCTGGATCAAGCTTTCCTTTCTTTCAATGCTCGGACTGCTCTGCTCCAGCTTCCTGGGCTTCCCGGTAGCCGTTCTCTTCTGCGCGATGATCCTCCTGGGAGCGACCACCAGCCCCTTCCTGATGGATGTGGCTGACATGTCCCACAACCCTGACAACCTGGGCGGCTTCTTCGAGGACTTCGCCACCAGCACCACCGCCTTCATCGGCAAATCACTGGGACGTTATTCGGAATTCAAACCCGGGGTGCAGCTCGTCGATGGGAGGCTCTTCAGCTGGACGGACCTGGGGCGATGCTTCCTCTGGATCGGTATCGTGTGGACAGGACTCTCAGGATCACTTGCGGCTTTTGCTTACTCCAGGAGGGAACTTGCCAGGGTACAGGTCTGAAAAAACCCGGACGGCGAAGACTGCGACGGCGCTGCTGGGCTGTGTGGCCCTGGTGGCCTGTGCCACGCTCCTGCGACAGCCCATCGAGCAGACCCGGACACGACTCAGCCTGCGGCAATCCGCTCCCGGAATTGGAGGCCTGAAACTTCCACCCGATATCGCCTTTGCACAGGCCAGCCTCGGAACATTCCGAGCCCTGGCAACCACCGTGCTGTGGAGCCGGGCGAGCCGCCTTCAGCGGGAAGGCAATTACTTTGAATCGATGCGGCTGGCTGACTGGATCACAAGGCTCCAGCCACGGTTCTCGAAGGTCTGGGAATTTTATGCCGCGAATATGACCTACAACATCTCCGTGGCCACCCGCACCCCGCAGGAGCGCTGGCTATGGGTAAATTCCGGGATCACGCTGCTCAGGAACCGTGGAATTCCCCTGAACCCGGGCAAGGCGAATCTCTACGCCGAGCTCAGCCGGTTTTTCTTCGATAAGATCGGCGGCACCAACGACGAGACACACCTCTACTACAAGCTCCGCCTTGCAGAGGAGTGGCACGACCTGCTTGGCCCCCCCCCGGCTGGCAGCGCACGACAGAAAGCCGACTGGTTTCGCCCTGTTGCAGATGCCTACTCTCGCTACATCCTCCCTGCAGACGGCAGGGAGGCGCTCGAAGAGCTGCAGGAAGATTCCGAAGAAACGAAGAGGCTGCTCAGGGAACTCCGACAGCTGGACATCGAGCCCGGACGGAAACTGCTCACCCGCCTGGCAGCATATGAAGCCGAAGAGAAATTCTCTGCTGTGGAGAAAAAAGCGCCTGCCAGCGATGATGCATTCGGTCAATGGGTCTATAAAAACAGGGGGACAGCACCCTGGGAGAAGCTGGTCGCCCTGCTCCGGGCGCAGGTACTGGAAAATGACTACAGGATGGATCCAGCCTGGATGCTCAGGTTGATGGAAAAATCCGGGCGGGACCCCGCCACCGGGAAGGCGACAGCTCTTTCAATTGACTGGCGCCACCCCGCCGCCCATGCCCTCTACTGGGCGGAGCTTGGACTCCACAGGAGCCGGACCATGACGAAAATCGATGAGTTTTCAATCGCCCAGACCCGGCATTATTACCGAAATGCCCTGGGCGAACTGGCCATGAACGGAACCATCGACTACGACCGTTTTTCCGGTTACTACCGGCGCTCAGCTCAAACAGATTGCATCGAAGCCTACAGGCTTGCCCTGCTGGATTTTACCCGGCCGGCACAGCCCGAAGCAGGCTCCCTGCCAGCAGCCCACGAGCACCCGGGCCATGAACATGAAGCCTCCCCGGAGACACGGGAACACCCCGGAGAAGGCCACGGTCTCTTCCTGGGATGGGCCGTTCGCGCCTTCTACTTCAGGGGGCAGCACTCCCTGGCCGAGGCATATTACCAGCGCCTGCTGAAGCTGGTGAAAGAAGAACCCGGCGAGATGCCTGTACCTCTCACCCCCGGAACCACCCTTGAAGATTTCATCATGGCAAGCCTGGTCTCAGCAGACAGCCTGGGTGAGGCTTCGCAAACGCGCCCCGTCATCGAACAGCTCGCTCTAAAGGCGATCGACGAAGGATATGCCTCCGGGCACAAAACCCCTGCCGACCTTTACCTGGCCACCGGCAAAAAAATCCACGCGGCCTGCCTGGCGGCAGGCGAAGACAAGGCTGGCGCCAGCTCGCTCCCTGCCTTTGAAGAGCTGGTGGACGGTGTATTTATCCGCTACCTGCTGAACCCCGATGGCAACTCTCCCCCCCCCTGGATGCGGGCGAAAGCCTGGAAGTCCTCGCCGCAGGCACTGCAGGCCAGGGTCTACGACCGTGTACGCGCCCCCCTGCGAGCAGAACTCGAAAAGCTCGGCCTCGAGGCGAGCGCCGCATTCCCTCCTCCTGCCGGCAGCTAACCGGCTACTTCTTTTTCGGCCTGAATGCCTTGAGGCGTTCCTCATCGGTTTCGAGGTAGGGCCCCTTGAGAAGGTCAACGCAATACGGGATGGCAGGAAATACCGCATCGAGGCATTCACCGATTGCCCGCGGCTGGCCGGGAAGGTTCACGATGAGAGCTGACCCGAGGATTCCCGCTGTCTGCCTGGAGAGAATGGCCGTGGCCACCTTCTCAAGCGAGACCTTCCGCATCAGCTCCCCGAACCCCGGCATCATCTTCTGGCAGACGGCCTCGGTCGCCTCGG
>CAJWZY010000349.1 GCA_913050545.1 uncultured bacterium
TCAGTCGGCGGGGAATCATCGGTTCGGGAAACTGCAGGACTGGCTGCCAACTGCTCGTCACCGGGTGAGGGCGGGGCCATGATCTCTTTGTTCGAATGACAGCCCAACGCCAGGGTGGCGAGCGCAGCAATGAAGGTCGGTCTCAACTCAGGACTCACTGCGCTTCTTCTTTCCGGTTTTCCCGGGGTAAACCCCATCCGGAAGAACCCGGGGAAACCTGTACTTCGGATCAGTAAGAAGAGCGTAGATCCCCGGGTCACGGGTCTTGACCGCCTCGGGAGTGCACAATCGCCACTCCCTGGATATTTCTTCGCAACGCCGCGGAGACTCCTGGGCTCCCAGGAGCGAGGTCAGGGCCCAGTAGATGTACTCCTGTGTCTGGCAGCCGTACTCGCAGGAGCGGTCATCATAGGTAAACCAGGCCCCCCGTGGATAGCGCCTCGGCACCCTCGTGAAATGCCCCCCCCTGGCCTTGTCGAGGCACTCCGCCAGTTTCGTTCCCTTGCGAGACCCGAAAACCCTGGGATAAGCATTACCGTAGCCGTGCTGGGTAATGAGATGGAGCACTTCCTCGAGGCTCGCATCGAAACGCCCCTTCCCAGGAGCTGTCTCCCCCGCATGCTGAAACTGCCCGCAATGAAAACCCTCTTCGTGCCAGTCTTCAGGGTCTATTCGATCAAGCTCCCTTTCGCTGGCCGTCATCATCAGGAATGCATCACGCGAAGCGAGGGCCTCGACCACCAGGGGATTGTCAGGCTTTCCATCCTCATCATTGTCGAGGTACTCGGCGAGAATCACCCCTGCATGCAACACCTTTGAATCGGGAGTCTTCGCCGTGGCAAAAACATGAACGCCGAAAACGTTGAGGTATTTAGAGAAGCTCTTCCTGAACGGCTCGAGACGCCCCGCTGGCACCGGGCGAACCTTGAGATCCACCGGGGCCGCTTCTTTCTCCTGTGCAGAAACGTCGGCCTCTAACAAACAACACAGAACAAGGGCCAGGGTAAACGAAGATGAGCCTGGCGAAAAAGCCGGGCAGGACATGGTGAACCTCCAGCAGGCAATCCTGCAAAATACGAGATACGGTCATTCAGCTTGCGCTGCAATTATAGGCAGGCTTGAATGTCGGCTCCAACCACCAGTTGTACCGGCATATTTTTTTTACTGCCCGGAGAAACGACTATTTTATTTGACCACTCCGCCTTCTTCTTTTCACATCTCCAATAGCCCGGCAGATACCACTGCAATTACCAGAGAGCGAGCGCCAGCAGAAATGACTTCAGCTTCGGGAAAACCGACGACGACACTACCGGGGAAATATTTCACCGACCCCGGGATCTACCAGCAGGAGAACGAAAAGATATTCTCCAGGCAATGGGTCTACGTCGGCAGAGAATCATCCCTCGAAGAAGAAGGCAGCTTCTTCGTCCACTGCCAGGAACAGGAACGGATCATCATCGTTCGAGCGGCTGACGGTAAGCCCCGTGCCTTCTTCGACCTCTGCAGGCACAGGGGAACCGGGCTCTGTTCAGGAGACTCGGGGAAATTCAGCAAGTACATCACCTGTCCCTACCATGCCTGGTCCTACGGACTGGATGGAGAGCTCATCAGCGCTCCCAATATGAATGAAACCGATGGCTTCAGGAAAGAGGACTATCCCCTCAAGGCAGCAGCCTGCTCCACCTTTCTTGGCGGAATCTTTATCAATCTCGCTGAAGATCCCATCGACCTTGAAAATCACCTCCAGCCTTTAAGAGAGAAATTCGCGCCCTGGGGAATCAGCGATCTCCAGATAGCCCACCAGGTCGAATACGACGTTGCCGCCAACTGGAAGCTGATTGTCCAGAACTACTCAGAATGCTACCACTGCCCGACAGTGCACCCTGCCCTGAACGAGCTCAGCCCTTTCCGCGCCACCTCCAACGACCTCGAGGAGGGGCCGTTTCTCGGCGGGCCGATGACAATCTCCCGCGCAGGGGGCGGAATGACGACCGATGGGGAGCGCTGTGCAGCGTACCTTCCCGGGCTCGAAGGCGAAGACCTGCAGAGATCTTACTACTACCTCATCTTCCCCAACATGCTGGTCAGCCTCCAACCTGACTTCGTACTCGTTCACCGGCTGACCAGGCGGTCTGCAGCCAGGAGTAAAATCACCTGCGAATGGCTCTACCACCCGGATGCCTTCTCGGACCCCGGCTTCGATCCGGATCCGGCCGTCCAGTTCTGGGATGAAACCAACCGCCAGGACTGGGAGATCTGCGAGCGCTCACAACAGGGAGTCTCCTCCCGAGCCTATACCCCGGGGCCTTACTCCAGCCTTGAGAGCATGCTCCCGGCCTTCGATGCCGAATACCTCAAGGCCATGAACTGAACCCCCTGGCGATCCGTACCAGCTGAGAGCCGGGCTCAGAAGCCGAAGCAGGGGCTCGCCTCGCAGCCAAGAGCCTGGTCTGTTTCCAGCGGCGAGCTGTCGCACTCCAGCGGACCCAGGGGTTGCGGCCCCCCATGGAACATCCAGTTGAGCGAGAAGGCTGCATCCGCGATGTTGATCAACCCATCGGTATTGGAATCGACACTCGCAAGGCAGGTCGGTGCGCGTCCTGCACGGAACAACCAGCTCAGCAGGAAGCTGACATCCGATATGTTGA
>CAJWZY010000350.1 GCA_913050545.1 uncultured bacterium
CCGTCTACGACAGGAAGACGGGAGCCATCAAGCACTACGACGTCAGCGCCCGCAACATGGGCACCAAGGGAGGGGGAGGCTACGATGTCGTGCTCGGAGAGAATTTTTACCTCAACCGCGACTGCGTCTACCGTCTCGACAACGGCAAGTTTGTCACGAAGCTCGAAGCCCTGCTCATCAACGACCACTCTGTTATCTGCCACGATGGAGACGGCCTGCGAGGCTTCCTGCCACGCTGGGAGAAGCACAGCAGCAAGGACCGAAAAGGCAAGGTGCAGAACACCATCAGGGTGCGCAAGACCTGGGCGGCCCCGATTGACCAGAAGGTAAAAACCGTATTTATCCAGGCGGGGAAACACCTCTACTGCGCAGGTGAGGACAACCACGTTCTCGCAGTCGATTTTTCGAACATCATCGCAGGAGCCAGGGTCACCTGGAGCGTCAAGATTCCCGACCAGGCGCTCAATATGATCGCCGGCGATAAGAAGCTCTTCGTCAGCACCGCTGCAGGAAGGATCTACTGCTTCGGTGGAAAAGAAACCAGTCTCCAGGTCAGAAAGAAAGAACCTGAACCCAAAACCATCGATATCAAGAGTATCGTCGCGCGGGGAGCCACCTGGAAATACCAGGATGATGGCCAGGACCCGGGGGGCCAGTGGCACACCGCCAGCTTTGATGATTCAAAATGGAAAGCCGGGCCTGCACGACTGGGGTATGGGGACAACAACGAAAAAACCCTGCTGGGTTTCGGGAAAGACGCCAAGAAGAAACATGCCGCGAGCTATTTCAGGCATTCCTTTGAATTGCCGGGGCAGGTTGAGTTCGGCGACCTCGAGCTCAATATCCTGGCAGATGATGGAGCTATCATCTATCTCAACGGGAAGCAGGCCGCCCGGCTTCGTATGCCCAAGGGCTCGGTAAGCCACCAGGTCTACTCGGGCATCCAGACCAAGAATGAGAATGTCTTCGATAAGATCAAGCTTGCCGGAAATCTCCTGAAGCCGGGGGAAAACCTGCTGGCGGTATCCGTCCACCAGCAGAGAGCCGACAGCTCCGACATCGCCTTCGACCTTGACCTGACGCCACTCACCAGGCCCCGGGTCATCCAGCAGCCTGGAGAGAATCCAGGGACTGTTAAAACCGGGAATGAATGGCCCAGTGTAGCGGCCACGATCCTCGAAACTTCGAAAACAGCAAAGGGCTATTGCTTGGCGCTGGGACTGGGCTCCGGACAGCTCATCGCCGCCCTGGCTGCCCAGTCAGAGCTCCACATCACCGCCATCGAGCCCGACAGCGAAAAGGTTGCCGCGTTCAGGAAACAAATGGACACGATGGGGCTCTACGGACTCCGGGTTGCCGTCATAACCGGGGACCCCCTGGGAATTCCCCTGGCGCCATATATGGCTGACCTGGTCGTCGCAGAGAATCTCGCTTTTGCGAAGGAAAAACCAGCCGAGGCTGCCCGGGCAGTCTACAAACTGTTGCGCCCCTTCACCGGGACAGCCTGCCTGCCCGCGAAGAACGAGGCCCTGGAAAAAGCATTCGCCTCAGGCGACCTGCACGGCTGCAAAACCGAAAAAAGCGAAGCCCTCTTTATCGCTCGAAAGATCTCCGCCCCGGTCGGATCCGGGAGCTGGACCCATCAAAATGGAGATGTGTCCAATTCCGTGGCTTCAGCGGAGCTCAACGTCCGGGCCCCCCTGGGGCTCCTGTGGTTCGGTGGCCCATCCAACTCCGGGGTCCTGCCCCGCCATGGACATGGCCCCAAGCCCCAGGTTGTCGAGGGCCGGGTCATTATCGAGGGGCGCGACATGCTGCGCGCCACCGATGCCTACACCGGCCGGCTCCTGTGGGAGAGAACCCTCAAGGACCTGGGCGTCCCCTACGACAACACCTCCCACCAGCCCGGGGCCAACATCCTGGGCAGCAACTACGTCTCGCTGCCTGACGGCATCTACGTGAGCTATAAGAAAAGTTGCCTCCGCCTGGACCCTGCCACAGGTAAAACCCTCTCAGAGTTCAAGGTGAAGACCCGGGGTGAAAAACCCCAGGATGCCGGCTGGGGCTACCTGGGAATCCTGGGGGATTACCTCATTGCCGGGATCCAGCCGACCAAGGTGCGCTATCCGGATTACTCCAGGGAGGAGATCAACGGGCTGAAGGATGACCAGGTCAAGAACCTGCTGACACGCCTTGCAGGCCTCAAAGAGTTCGAGGTGGTGGCCAGGGGCAAGAAGCAGAATATCAAAGACCATCTGCTGGAAAACCTCAACCGCCTCATTACCACCAAGGCAATGCCCCAGAAGATTACCCCGGAGGCCAGGAAAAAAGCAGGAACCAACAAGTTCGAAAAACAGCTTCGCAAATACCTGGAGGCCGTCCCGGGAAGAAGCGCCTCGGATGCAGCAGCCGTCAGGATCAAGCGAACCATCCTTAACAAGGTTTTCGACCTGCCGGAGTACACGCCGAAGTCCGCCGGTAAGGATGGTAGCTGGGTCGGAGTCGGCAGCAGAAGGATCGTGGTACTGGACCGCCACAGCGGCAAGCTCATCTGTGAACACGAAGCGAGCTACAACATCAGACATAACACCCTGGCTGCCGGTAACGGGAAGGTCTTCTTCATGGACCGCCTGACCGATGCCCA
>CAJWZY010000351.1 GCA_913050545.1 uncultured bacterium
GTAGCGAAAACCATACCTGGGGACGCAAGGACATCTTCCTGCCGCGCTACGGTGGCGTCGACTCACTCGGCAACCCGGTCTCGCCATTATCCACTGTGCAGATCGCCAACAATCCCAACAACCGTACGAATGCCGCCGGCCTGAACGAATTTTACCAGGTTCTCGACAAGACCATCGGTCTGCGGGACTGCGCCAAGTACATCTGCACCAAGCTCATCCAGCTGCTGGTGACCGACGACATCTCCGACCTGCCCAAGACCGGCGGCATGCCGGCAGATCTCGCAGCTCTCTTTAACACAGTAGACCGTAATTCAGATGGAAGACTCTCCGAGAACGAATGGGCCGAGCCCACCCCGGATCTGCCCAACGGCAGGCCCCCGCAGATCTTCCAGGCTCTCGATGCAGCCGGCAATGGCACGGTCAGCCGACTGGAATTCCGTGAACCCGACCTCCTCCTCGCGGCAATCGATGCCTGGCGGGAATCGGAAGGGGACATCAAGGAGGTCCTGCGCGTGATCCTCTTCTCAGATGAATTCCTCAGCCTGAGATTCTACCGGGCCAAGGCCAAGACGCCCATCGAGCTCGTGGCGAGCGCGGTGCGCGCTCTCGACGCCAGGCTGTCCCTCTCACAGCTTCTCGATGCGACTGCAACCATTCAGAACTCCGGCATGCTCATGATCGATTTCCCCGACCCGACCGGCGAATCGGAGATGGCCTTCGACTGGCTGCACACCGTCGGTCTCCTGAACCGTCTGTCATTCATCAACAAGCTTGCCAACCCGGTCCAGGGCGAGTCGGCGGGAATCTGGAATCCGGATGATTTCCGGACCCGTTGGCAGCTCTTCACCCCTGAGCGATCTGTCAATTTCTTCTCCCTCCTGTTCTTCAATGGCGACATCCTCGAGAACCACTATCAACTCTCCGAGGGCGCCTTCAACAGCCAGCGGGAAAGAAACCGACGGATCTCGGCCACGGCCGCCTACCTGCTTTCCCTGCCCCAGTTCCAGAAGCAGTAGGGCAGAAGCTGCTGCTGGCTATTTTCCGGAAGGCTCAGAGCGTTTCTTCAAAGCGGCAGTGATCGCCGCTACCGCCTGCTTCGCCAGCGCCTTGGAGCCGGCCGGGGTGAAATGCACATTGGCCGGGCGCATGATCTCCTTCAGGCGCGGCATGGTGAAGGAGTACATATCGTCGATGGCGATCTTGCGCTCCTTCATGATCTTCGCGGCGACCGCGTTGTACTTCACCGAATCGCCTACGACCCTTCCCTTCGCACCAGGGGGAACCGGCGTGGTCGATCTCCAGATAAGCCGGGCGCCTGTTTTCTCCATGCGCGCCACCATGGCCCTGAGGTGCTTCTCGTAGTCAGCAATCGGGACCTGCTGGTGACTCCCCTCTGCTTTGGGGTCGGCGAGGTTCTGCCCCTTGGGGCCGAGATACTTGAGATCGTGCAGCCCAAAGTTGAAATGGATCACGTCCCAGGGCTTGTCCCCAAGCCACTTCTCGAGCTCCTTGACGCCCTTGGTCGTAGGGCCGCAATTGGTCAGCGGTCGATGCACATTGGCCTTGCCCGAGAGCAGCTCCCGCACACCCACGGTATAGCCGATCGAGATCGAGTCGCCAATCAGCAGCACCCTCGGCAACCCAGCCACATCCGTCACAGGCTTCATAGCCGCAGGTACTTTCCTCTGCTTCTTCTGCTGCTGCGCCTTCCTGGCTTTCTTTTCGGGCTTATCCTGTGCGGCCAGCCCTCCAGCCGGCAGGAAGGAGAACAGGAACGCTGCCACCAGGATGCTGCTTGAAAATCCCCATACCGATCGTGTCATCCGTTTTGTATTCATGTTCGTGTCTTCCCTCGTTTGGATCCATCAGTTGATTCCGGGCATTCCCCGCAATGACTATGATAAGATCACAGGCTGGTTATTGAAATGAGCTTCACGCCCCAATCGGAACCCTGTTACGGAGGAACCATCCGACCATGATCAACATCCATCCCAACACCCACACACTCCATGCATCGCGGCTGGCCTCGATGGCCTGCCTCATCGCCGCCTGGCTCTTCGTTTCCCCGGCTCTCCACGCCGAGGAGAAAGCCGGCTGGACCGATGTGCTGAAATCAGGCGACCTCTCGAAGCACTGCCACACCAAGGGCAATTGGATCCTCGCTAAGGATGGCGTTGTCACCCTCACCCCCCGCCCGGGTGAGAGAGGCTGGCAGCGCTACGATGCCTACCTCTGGCTCAAAGAGGAGTACAAGGATTTCGAGATCGAGTTTGATTACAAGGTCCAGAAGCGCGGCAACAGCGGCTTCTACTTTCACGTCGGCGACAAGAAGAGCCCCGTGGCGAAGGGAATCGAGGTACAGATCTACGACTCCTTCGGCAAGAAGAAGGGTGCGAAGCTCAGCGATCACGACTCAGGCGGAGTCATCCCCGGGATTCCCCCGACAAAGAATACCGCCAAAGCGCCGGGAGAATGGAATCACTTCCAGATCACCTGCAAGGGCCGCAAGGTGACCATCAAGCTCAACGGCGAGGTCGTCAACGAGATCAGTCTCGACCATGCGCGGCTGAAGAATCGCCCACCCAAAGGCGGCATCGGCTTCCAGGATCACGGGCTTCCAC
>CAJWZY010000352.1 GCA_913050545.1 uncultured bacterium
GCCGAGGTCGGCGCGGGTTCCATCCGGATCGGGCTCAGAGCCGGGATCACCGGCATCGATGCAGGGTGAGCCGGGTGCCAGGCGGAAGTCATGGGCTTCCTCATCGACAAAGAGAGGACCTTCGACCTGGTTGTTTTCGCCCCGTGCCCCGGCGAGCTCCTGTCCCAGGTTGCAGTAGCTGATGGTAAAGAAATCTGCTTCGTAGTCCGTCCTGATGGTGGCGGGATCTTCCCCTGCTCCGGGACGAATGATCGAGTTGGTGATGGAGAAATTGATCTCAGCGTCATCTTCGTCATCCCGGTTGCGGCTCTCGATGCCGATGCGGTTGCCGGTGACAGTGACGTGGTCGATGGTGATGCTGGCGCCCTCGTCGTCGTGGGTCTTGCAGGAGATGCCGATGTCGTTGCCGACGACCAGGCAGCGGCGGATCGTGATGTCCTCATGGTAGAGGCTGATTCCCTTGTCGGCGAGGTCCCGCACGATGCAGTCTTCGATGGTTACATCGCTGCCAAGGGTGTCGATGCCATCGTCATCGCAGCCGCCGACGATACAGCCGCTGAGCCGGATTTCCTGCCCGGCGTTCTGGTCGTGCAGGTAGATTCCATCGTTGTCGTCATCTCCGCGCATATCGAAGATGGCGGAGTTTTCAAAGAGGAACGCGGTGCCCTCGACCTCGGGACCCATCACCGATCTCTGCAGCAGGCAATCGCGCATGACAATTTCGCAGTCCTCGGCATCCATGATCTTGCCGTTGATGTCGGTGATCGAGGAGTGCTCGAAGGTGATCCACGTATCGTCGGCGTTGATGGTGGCGCCCGAGTCGGTGTGGCCTCCCTCCGGAGCATTGCCGGCCCGGGTGAGAATCGTATAGCGGTAAATGGATTCTTCCTCGCCGTCGTGATCCATCTCGCCCCAGGCCTCCTCCGGGTTGTTCGCCGTGAAGGTCACCGGCCGCTGCCGGGTGCCGAGACTCTCGAGCTTGCCCCGCACGTTGAAGTCGGTACCGTCGGTGCCCTCATCGACGCCATCGATCAACACCAGGGTTCCCGGGAGGATTCTCAGGATTCCACCGGTGGGGAGAGTCAGGTTGTCGGTAACGTGGATGACTCCCGACCATTCCGTAAGCTCTTCGGGAAGATCTCCGGATACCTCCTGCCTGGGTTCGCCGCTGAGGTCGGCGAGGGTTCGGGAGTGCTCGAGGTCGTCGAGGCTGGCGGTCAGCCGGAGCTCTCCTGTTCCCTCGACCGTTGCCAGCACACTGCCGATGCCGTTTCGAAGCAGGACCTCATCAACGCTGATGGCTGCATCCTGTCCCTCCAGGCGAAGCCGGGCAGTGGCGTTCCAGCGCTCACGGTGGAGCGAGCCGTCCGGGTTGCGAAGCTCTATTCGAAGCAGCAGGGGGATCCCCGGCAGGTAGCTGTCCCGTGCCAGCAGCTGGAGCTGTGGTTGCTCTCCGCAGAATGCCCGTGAGGGCCAGGGAAGGATGGCAGCCGCCAGCATGAGGCCGGCGAAGACGATCCTGTTGGTGGTGCTGTACATCGATTGGTTCTCCATGTCTGCCAGTGGAGATGGTAAACCTCCCGATTGCAGGGATGCTACAAATAAGCGCTCTCACATTTAGCTGAAAAGTACTGCTGTGCCTTGGTAGAATTCTGCTCTGAAAAAACACGGTTTGTCGCAGGTTAAGGCCTGTCTGCAGCCGGGTATGTCCAGTGCCCTGTGAAAGGTTCCCTGTTCCCATGGTAAAGGCTCCTGACAACATTGTTTTCTTCGGCCCGCCCGGGGTCGGCAAGGGTGTGCAGGCCTCCGGGCTGAGTGCGCGCCGGGGCCTGGTGCATTTTTCGATGGGAGATGCCCTGCGCGGGGAAATTGCCGAGGGAACCGAGCTGGGCAGCCAGATTGAGGAGGCCCTGGCACGCGGCGAGTTCGCTTCTGACGAAGCAGTTCTCGCGGTCCTTGAGAAGCACCTTGACCGCCATGGCCCGGTCACCGGCCTGGTGCTTGATGGTTTTCCCAGGACCCTCGTGCAGGCCGACAAGCTGGAGCAGTTGCTGCGTGAGCGCGGTGGAGAGATCTCCAGGGTGTTGTTGCTCGATGCCGAGAGCGAGGTCCTGCTGGAACGGCTTACAGGCCGCCTCCTGTGTGTTGAATGTACCAGGACCTTCCACAAGGTGTTTCGGCCCCCGGAGCGCTCAGGGGTTTGTGACGAGTGTGGCGGTGAGCTTTCCAGGCGAAAAGATGACTCAGAAGAAATCCAACTTGAGCGCCTCGACACGTACAGACACCTTACAAAACCTCTTGAGGGCTTTTATCGTGATCGGGGTGTCCTGGAAATAATTGATGGGTCCGGAAGCATCGAGGATGTTGCCGGCCTTATTGACAGAAGTCTTGGCGGCAATTGATTCTCTGAAAAGTTCCTGGAATGCAGCCGCAACAGAGGCGGCCGGAATTTAGTTTTAATGAGAGTGACAAGTTAGGTTTTCGTAGCTCTTTGCACCGGAATTTTTTTCCGATAAGAGAGGATTCCTGTTGTATCCACCCCATCTGAATTGTAATCTATTGTTCCCCACAACTGCCCCAGGGCGCTTCTGGAATCCCCATTTTAGAAGCGCCCG
>CAJWZY010000353.1 GCA_913050545.1 uncultured bacterium
AAGAACACTCCACAGTGCGGGAATAACCGGCGGGCCTGGTTCTGCATGGAGCTCTGCTTCCTCATTTTCCGGGGCCCAGCTTCAGCTGAAGTTCGCTCTCGCTCCGCAACGAGATCTTGACGCTTCCACGGGACTCTCCAAGCTTCTCATGCCAGGAAATATAGCGGTACTCTCCCGGGGGAATGTCCTCGATCAACAGGATCCCGGAAGAATCAGTCACCCCGATGTAGGGACTGTCATGAACTACGACAAAGGCCCGCATCCAATTGTGCACATCGCACTTGACCGTGATCAGCCCCGGCTCGACCATCTTGCGGCCCGGGTAGATCTCACCCGGGCTCGAAAACTGGTAGTTGAAAAACGACCTGTCGCCGTAATAAGGATGGGTTGAATGGGTCAGGGGGTCCTCGTTCGCGGCCTTCATAAGAGAGCCCGCCATCCCGGCGCTGACATGGGGATGGAAGGCGCAGTCCCTGTTGGTAACCACCAGCTCCGCAGCGGGAGCCTTGCCGCTTCGAATGCCCTCCAGGCGCACCACGACATCCCGGATCCCCCCACTGCGGGAATCAACCACCACCTCCTCGCTGAACACCTTTCCGCGACAGTGCGCAGCATTGATGTTTGCAGCGAGCTGGCGGGGAACGGGCCTGGGGGTCGCATTATAAACCGCCACGACACGAAGACGCCCGCCGTCCTTCACCTCGACCACCTCGTAGAGCCCGGGGCCCGGATCACCGCAGGCGGAAAAGACCGCCGCCAGCAGCAAGCTCATCACCAGGAGAGAAAAAACCCGCACGAGACCTCTCCTCATTGGTAAAAGAGTAACAGGAGGGACAAGAGATCGGAGCCCAGGCACAAAAACACGACCAGCTTACCGCTCCGCCGCCGGCTGACCACCATCAACCACAGGGTGACCAATAACGACAGCAGGCAGGAAGCCGGCATCAGCTTCCAGAGCACCGAGAGGGCGGGAGCATCCTCGGCCACCGAAGGCTCGGGGACCACCCAGGCAATCAGGCCGACCACCAGGATGTTGAGCCCCGACCAGCAGAGCTTCCAGGAGCCGATACTGAACTCTCCAAGGTAGGAGCCCGGGGGCTCATCCTCATACTCGATATCGGGGAGATGGGAGGGCCTGGGATGCTGCTCCGCAGGTTGGCCATCCGGATCGATCATTCGGTGATACCTCTACTACAGTTTTCGATTGCCGGCATTGTAACTCCAGGAGCAAGGTCGCTCCATGCTCCTACTCGACTGAAGCCCCCCCTTGGGCTAAAGTGTGCGGTGTTTTATTCGAATACCGAAGAGCTCCAGGAGAATCATGTCAGATCTTTCCGCCATTGTAACAACTGATCCTGATATCGCTAAACTCATCAGCCAGGAAGAGCAGCGGCAGCTGCACTCCATCCGGCTGATCGCCTCAGAAAACTACGCCTCCGCCGCGGTCATGCAGGCGACCGGAACGGTGCTGACCAATAAGTACTCTGAAGGCTACGCGGGGAAACGTTACTACGAGGGGCAGGAATACATCGACCAGGTCGAGACCCTCGCCATCGAAAGAGCGAAGGCGCTCTTTGGTGCTGAGCACGCCAATGTTCAGCCCTACTCCGGGTCGCCCGCAAACCAGGCCGTCTACCTGGCCCTTTGCGAGCCCGGCGACACCATCATGGGAATGAGCCTTCCCTTCGGAGGGCACCTCACCCATGGCTGGAAGGTCAACTTCTCCGGCATCCAGTACAAGTCGGTCCAATACGAGCTGCACCCCGAGACCCATCGCATCGACCTCGACCAGGTCCGCGAGCTGGCGAAAGAGCACCGCCCGCGCCTGATCTGGACCGGCGCCTCGGCCTACCCCCGAACCTGGGACTTCGAGGCCTTTGCCGGGATCGCCGCCGAGATCGATGCCGTCCTGGTTGCCGATATTGCCCACTTCTCGGGACTCGTCGCCGGCGGGGTTCACCCCCATCCCTTCCCCCACGCCTCCATCGTCACCACCACCACACACAAGACCCTGCGCGGCCCCAGGGGAGGTATGATCCTCAGCAAGGAGGAATATGCCCGCGACCTGGACCGGGCCATCTTCCCGGGACTCCAGGGCGGACCCCACAACCACACAACGGCGGCCATTGCAGTCGCGTTAAAAGAGGCCTCCCAGGATGACTTCAAGGATTACGCCAGGCGCATTGTCGCAAATGCCGCGGCCCTCGCCGCGGCGCTGATGGAACGTGGGTTCAGCCTGGTTACCGGGGGCACCGACAACCACCTGATCCTCTTTGACGCCACCGCCAAGGGGCTCAGCGGCAAGGAGGGCTCCACCGCCATGCAGCTGGCCGGCATCGAGGCCAACAGCAATGCCATACCTTTCGACCCACGGAAACCGTTCGACCCCAGCGGTATACGCCTGGGAACCGCCTCGGTCACCTCGCGCGGTATGAACGAAGAGCACATGGGGCAGGTTGCCGCCTGGATCGATGAGGCCTTCGCGGCTCATGAGGACCCCGGCAAGCTCGACTCCATCCGCAAGCAGATCAACGAGTTCTGTTCCGGCTTTCCATGCCCCGGCATCCCGACCTGAGGAAGGTTTCCTGCCCGCGGCAGGT
>CAJWZY010000354.1 GCA_913050545.1 uncultured bacterium
TTGCCAGTGGAGAGAAAAATCCGGGTCGCGGCAAGGTATTCGACGAAGCTCTCGTGGCTGAACTTCCTCTCGATCGGGATGAGGTTCATGAAAAGGTTCAGGAAGAAACGCCTGGCGGCATTATTGAAGAAGTAATCCTTCGCGGCTGTCATCGCGAAGCTGTTGAAGCCGCTTCCCGCGGCGAGCATCAAAAGCGCACTGTCCATGTGGCTGTTGTGGTTGCTGCAGAGGATGTAGGGAGAATCCGGCAGCTTGCTGCGCCCCTCGATTTTCAGCGGACAATATATTTTGAAAAACGCCCCGCAGTAAAGCTCGAAGACACGCTTGAAGACACGCCCCAGGATGGGCGGACGCCTGCTCAGGTAATCGTATTGCGCCCCCAGTTCGTAATTCTCGAGGGCTTCTCGAAAGCTCTTCAATGATCTCTTCTCCCTGACCCGGGCAACCAGTTGCCCCCTCCAGCGGCGGCAATGCTAAACCTTGCCCTCCAGGACGGTCCTCTTTCGATACCTGTCATGCGCCTGGGCGAACTCGTTGGTCAGAACCGAGGCGCCAAGAGAAAGCTCAAGGCCCAGGGCTGCCCCGCAGACGATCTCTGCGAGCATCTTGGAAGAGTTCTCGCCGACACATCCCAACAGCTCGAGATTCCTTCGCTGCTGGCCGAGCCCCGTTCCTCCCCCTACGGTCCCCACCGTAAGCGAGGGCATGGTGAGACTGGCGTAGAGGTCTTCGCCGTTGCGAACCTCCATGTCCATGCTACCGAGGGCATTCTCGGAAACACAGGCCACATCCTGCCCGGTGGCCATGTAAATAGCGGCCAGGGCATTGGAGACATGCATGTTCATACCGACAACACCCGCCAGCTGCGATCCACGGCTGCACTGGCGCCAACCCCGAACATAACCCTCCGCATCTGCCCTCAGGACCCTCTTCAGATACCGCCCCTTGATCAGGGTGCTGGCGGTGACCTGGTGGCCGCGACCCAGCAGGATCGTCTTGGTGGCCGGGTTCTTGTCACAGTTGAAGTTACACTCGATGAAGTAATGGAAGGGCTTCTCGCAGTCGTAAGCATCGTAGATGTACTGGCAGGCGGCCTGCGTGGCGATCGTCACCATGTTCTGGCCCGCAGCCTCGGCGGTGTAGTAAACAAAATCGAGAATGACGCTGTTCTGCATCAGGTAGGGATCAATCCTCAGCAACTTGCCGTGCCTGGTAGTCGCCTCCGCCACGTCCCTGATCTGTTCGAAATTCTGTTCGAGCCAGAGCCTGAACTCGGGCGCATCCTCGATGTCGTCGAAGATGAAAACCGGGCTCCGGGAAAGCTCCTGCTTCAGGTGGCGGGTCTTGATCCCTCCCGAGAGCGAGGTCAGGTAGAGGCCACGCGACATCGACATCGAGAGAGTCGCCTCGAGCGTACAGAGAGGTACGTAGTACTCCCCCTGGGCATAGGAGCCACTGAGAACGAGCGGGCCGGCCACTGCCATGGGCATGTTCACACTGCCGACATGATTCTCTATGATTCCCTGGTAATCCGATGGCTGCTCGGGTTTGACGTCATCGAGACGTACCCCGGTTTTATCCTCAAGCCATTGAAGACGTTTCTGAGTGTCTTCTTCCTCGAAACCTCGCGGGGGAAGAGCCCTGGCCATCTTGTTGCTCCAACATTTTCACAAACCCAAAGCCTAACTGAGCAGCAGACTCAGTTCCATCTGTAAATAAGTCATGGCTGCAGCAGTGGTTATAAAAAACATTATCGCCCCCCTGGATGGGGGACACTTGCGGGGCGTTCAGGACCAGACAAAGATCTCTTCACGCCCGGCGCTGTAGCCGATGAAGGTTGCCAGCACAATCCTCGGGTCCAGCCCGGCGAGCCCCGGCACCTCGTGGATCATCCTGGTATTGAAGAAGTAGAGATCCCCCGGCTCAAGGACCACCTCGACCCGCTCAAGGCCCTGTTCGGCAGCATAATCATGGAAGGTTCCCTCCTCGAGACAGGGGTCCAGCTCGGGTTCCCAGCGGCAGCGATGGATAATGCCCTGGGCCGTGCGGTCACCCACCGCTGTATTCTGCAGGACCAGCACCCCGGCAAACTGGTGCTCAAAGGAATGAACCGCGTAGCCGGACCGCTTCTCCCGCAGGCGGACGGAGTCAAAATGCGGGGCGTAGGCATAGCCTCCGTAGTGAGCCCGCACGATCGCCGGCCCGTAGAGGCTTCCATCACTCTCCCGGGCCGTACGCACCAACTTGTCAATCGAGAGCTCCTGGAGCTTCCTGTAGACCAGGCCCACCGGATCGCAGTCACCGTCAAAAAGCTCCTCGAAAATTTCCCTGCTTCGGCGGCTGTGATCAAAAAACGCCGCCCTGTCCTCGCCGCGATAGCCGAGGCTGGTCCCGATATCGATCCGGACATGCTCCTGCTCCGTGCGCTGGCGGTAATACTCAACCCCCCTGCTCCCCCCTGCGGTTGCCCCTGAGAAGAACCCCTCGGGTACAGCCTCCCGGGAAAATTTCCGGGGCACCGGCTTGCGGGGATCATAGAGGTACCCGCCATCGATAAGCCTGCTGACCAGGGAGCTGCAG
>CAJWZY010000355.1 GCA_913050545.1 uncultured bacterium
AGTATTTCCCTGACCAGTTGATCTTCCTGGCAAAAAGCAGCGGGCCGTTCACCCTGGCTTACGGCAGCTCCAGGGCGGAGCCGGCCGGCTTCACCACCCGGGAAATTTTTGCCGATTTCCCGGCGGATCTTCGGGAGGACCTGCCACTCAGCAGCGCCAGGCTGGGCCCTGCGGTTGAGCGCGGTGGAGCAGCTGCACGGGTACCTCCACCTTCTCCGCCACAGTCAAAACTCCCGGGGATCCTGTTGTGGACTATCCTTATTCTCGGGGTCGTGGTGCTCATTTATTTTGTCTGGAAGCTGTCAGCGGAAATCCGCAAGCCGGACGATTCCGAATGGTAGGACTCCCGGTTGATGGTTGAAAGGCGTCAACTGGGGCTCTGGGGCGGCCCTGGGCTTCCGTTTCAATCTCAGCGCGGCCTTCCGGCAATCCTCTTGAGGGGCAAGAGGGGCAGCCCGTTGCACCCTCTTCTTGCCAGTGTTCCCATACCGCCATAAACTATTGTTTAGCTTGTACACAGGCCCGGGAACGATAGAGCCATGAAACGCAGCGGCGTTTTTATAATTCTGGCACTGATGGCGCTGCCCTGCGCCGCGCTGGGGCTTCGTGCCCAGGCGGTTGTGATCACCGAATTCCTGGCTGAAAACCGCGATGGGCTTCTGGACGAGGATGGTGATTCGTCGGATTGGATCGAGATTCAGAACCAGGGGGCGGTGACTGTTAACCTGGATGGCTGGCATCTGAGCGATGATGCGGGTGACCTGCGGCAGTGGCGTTTTCCGCCGGTTGAGCTCCTGCCGGGAGGGTACCTGCTGGTTTTTGCTTCGGGAAAGGACCGTGCGGTTGCCGGTTCGCAGTTGCATACAAACTTTCGCCTCGATAAGGGAGGTGAGTTTCTCGGCCTGGTGGCCCCTGGCGGCGTGGAGCCAATCCATGCCTATGCTCCGGCTTATCCAGCACAGCGCACCGGCATCTCATACGGTTTTTCCCAGAGAGCGGCACAGGTTAGCTACGTCTCCACCGGGAACTCTGCACGATTTACAGTTCCATCCGATGGCCGGATCGGGCCCGAATGGCGGGCTGTTGGTTTCGATGATTCCGGCTGGATGCAGGCTGAAACCGGCGTAGGGTTTGCCACAGGAGATGCGCCTCCACCGCCGGTGCGAATTGAAAACGTCGCCCTGGGGGGACGGGCAAGTCAATCCTCCGAAGGTTGGGGAGGCACCCCGGAGAGGGGCATCGATGGCAACACCGATGGTGACTGGGTCGCCGGGACGACCTTTCACACCAATGGCATTAATTCCTGGTGGGAGGTTGATCTTCTCGATGACTACACCGTTGATTCCATCCGGCTCTGGAATCGTATGGACTGCTGCAGGGAGCGGTTCACCAGTTTTACAGTTCAGCTTCTCGACAGCGATCGCAGCGTGGCGTTTGAGACTGGTCCTCATGACGGCAACAGCGAAGAGACCTTTTTCTTTCCCGGCATTGGCGCATCCGGAAGGTTCGTCCGTATCTCGATGCCGGGCGGCTACCTCCACCTCGCCGAGGTCCAGGTGTTTGGCGAGGTCTTCGATGAAGATCTTGCCTTCCAGCGCCAGGTGCGCACCGATGTGGGAGAGGAGATGCTGGGGCGGAATGCCTCGGCCTATCTGCGAATTCCTTTTGAGGTTGAAGATCCGGATCTGCTCGACACCCTGACCTTGCGGATGAAGTACGACGATGGGTTTGTGGCCTGGCTCAACGGGACAGAGGTGGCTGACAGTAATGCTCCGCAGGCCTTGAGCTGGGATTCAGCCGCGACCAGGGAGAATCCTTCTGAGGAGGTGCTCCAGTTTGAAGGTTTCAATCTCAGCGCCTCGAGGGAGACCCTGCAGCCCGGCGTTAACCTGCTGGCAATCCAGGGCCTCAATCTTGCTCCAGGCGATGAAGACTTTCTTCTCCTGCCAGAACTGGAGGGGTTTCATTTCTCTCAACAGGTCGAGTCCTATATGACCGAGCCTTCTCCGGGCGAGAGCAACGCGGATTCGCAGATTGCCGGCTTTGTCTCCGACACCAGCTTCTCAGTCGACCGGGGCTTCTACGATGAGCCCTTCGATGTGGAGATCACGACGGAGACCGAGGACGCTGAGATTCGCTACACGCTCGATGGCTCTTCACCTGGTGCCAACACCGGAATGGTCTATGCCGGACCGGTTCGCATCTCAACGACAACAATTCTTCGCGCGGCCGCCTTCAAGGAAGGGCTCGGCCCGACGAACACCGATACCCACACCTACATTTTCCTCGACGATGTCGTCAACTCTTCTGTCATGCGCACCAGCGTTACCCGTGACATGGTCAATGGTCCGCGGTTGCGGGAAGGGCTGACGGATCTTCCATCTCTGTGCATCACGGCCGGTGCCACCACCTTCCCATCTGAGTTGCCGGTTTCTCTTGAGTTGATTCATCCCGATGGCACGCCCGGTTTCCAGGAGGATGCGGGGGCCAAGTATTTCGGGCTGCGATGGGCAGGCTCCACCTATCTCAAGAAGAGCCTGCGGATCTCTTTTCGCTCTGAGTACGGAGATTC
>CAJWZY010000356.1 GCA_913050545.1 uncultured bacterium
ATAATCGCTTGAATCCGTTTGACCGTCCTTGCCGTCCTCGATGGCGTTCCGGCTCTTTCGGTAGAAGTTCTCCAGGATGACGCGCGGATTACTGGAGGCCAGTTGCAGCGCGCTCAGCGCCGCAGTCTGGCTGTAGTTGGTGTTGTTGCGCATCGACCACTCGACCTTCGAAACCAACTACTCGCACCCGCGCTACCGCATCGAGCGCATCGCCTGGAATCTCGATGATGCCGAGGTCCCCGACAACAAGGGCGAGGTGAGACGCTCGCAGAGGATCATTGAGGCCGGCCCGCAATCCTGCGCCGCTCCTTACCCGCATGACGAGCTGGCCCGCAGGCTGGAGGAGAAGGGGCTTCCGTGGAGGTTCTCCGAGTCAGCCGGGGGGTTCCTCTGCAATCATGTCTTCTACCATCTCTGCCATCGCGCGGTCGTCCCTGGAAGCGGTATCGAGTGCGCGACCTTCCTGCACGTACCGCCGCTCGGGGAGGGTGAAGAAACCGGAGGCCTGGTCGATGTGATCGGGTGCGCCGTTGATGCCGCTCTCTCCCGCCTTTCCTGAAGGATCTCTCTCAGGGTTTGGGCGGCCGGCTGAGCGGGCGGATCTCCAGTCGGCTGATGCAGTTGCCGGCATCGGTGTTGAGCAGGTCGAGGATGGCCTTGCCGACCTCTTCGGGTTTCACCTTCCAGGAGCCATCGTCGCCCTGGTGGCGGTGGGAGTCGCTGTCAACCGAGCCGGGGAAGACCGTGGTCACCTTGATACCGTGCTCACGAACCTCCTGGAAGAGGGATTCTGAGAAGCCGGTGACGGCGTACTTGGTGGCGGCGTAGCCGCTGCCGCCGCCGAGGGGAAAGTAGCCCGAGATGCTCGAGATGTTCACGATGTGGCCGCTGCCTCTGTCGATCATGCCGGGCAGCACCGCGCGGGTGGCGTAGAAGAGCCCGTTGATGTTGGTTTCGACCATGGCGCGCCACTCATCGGGTTCGAGATCGAGGGCGCTTTTGAGTATAACGAGCCCGGCGTTGTTGATGAGAGCGTCGACTCCGCCGAGGGCTTCGGCTAGGGCGTTGAGGCCCGCAGCAGCTTCCTTCTCTGAGCGCAGGTCGATCGCGCTGGCATGGCAGGTGCCTCCCGCGGCCGAGATCTCTTCCCTGAGTGACTCGAGCTTGTCTCCGGAGCGCGCCAGGACTCCCACGGCGCAGCCGCTTCCGGCAAGCACCGTCGCGATGCCGCGTCCGATTCCACCGCTGGCTCCGGTGACGATGACTTTCAATGTTCTTCTCCTGATGGCTTGTTAACGTGGTTTTCCGCCCGAAAGATACACTACCTCGCTCCGGGCTTGAAGCTTCGGGCAAGAATGAGCGGAAAAATACCGGGTAGAGGACGCGTCCTCAGTATAATCCCGGGCAGAGATGGAACAGCAAAAACAGAGCAGGATCAGTTCGTGGTTGAGTAAGGCGCCCTCCTGGCAGTTCAGCATCTATGCTATCGCTGTCTCCTTCTCCACCTACTTCTGCATGTACGGTTTCCGGAAGGCATTTTCCGTTGCCCGTTTCGAGGACCAGGTGATTTGGGGTTTTGACCTGAAGGTAGCCCTCGTGATCAGCCAGCTCGTCGGCTACACCCTGGCGAAGTACCTGGGTACCAAGTTTTGCTCGGAGATCCAGGCCCGGAACAGAGCCTTCGCCATCCTTATGTGTATCGCCGGGGCTGAGACGGCGCTGGTCCTTTACGGGATTTTGCCGGGTGACTGGATACTCGCTGGGATCTTCCTCAACGGTTTGTCTCTCGGTGGGGTCTGGGGGCTCGTCTTCGGTTTTCTCGAGGGGAGGAAGGTGTCGGAAATCCTGGGGGCGGGCCTGAGCTGCTCCTATATCATCGCCAGCGGCTACGCCAAGACGGTCGGCAAGTCCTGGCTGGACGAGGGGGTCTCCGAGGTGTGGATGCCGGCCCTGACGGGGGCCTGCTACCTGCCCTTCCTGCTTGTCGCGGTCTGGTTCCTGAAGCAGATTCCCCCGCCGAGTGAAGCGGACATCGCTGAGCGGGTGCTGCGCAAGCCGATGGATTCAAAGGATCGCTGGCTCTTCGTGAAGCAATTCCTGCCCGGGCTGAGTGTTCTCTTCATCGTTTACTTCTTCCTGACCGCCTACAGAGACTTTCGCGACAACTTCCAGATTGACATCTACTCCGACCTCGGTCGAGACAGTAAGCCAATGCTTTTGACCGCGACAGAAACCCCGATCGGTTTCATCGTCGTAGGCTGTCTGGCCCTGCTCTACCTGGTGAAAGACAACCGTCGCGGGCTCTTCGTGACCCATCTCATGATGCTCTCGGGCATGGTCCTGATCGGTGTCAGCACCTACCTCTTTGACAAGGGAATGCTCGATTTTCTCAACGGGCAGAAGGACCCGATCTTCGGTCACGATCTTGCGAGCGATATCGCCTGGCTCTTCCTGGTCGGGCTTGGCGCCTACCTGGCCTACGTTCCCTATGGTTGTGTACTCTTTGAC
>CAJWZY010000357.1 GCA_913050545.1 uncultured bacterium
AAGATATTCTTTGCGCTGCTTTTCCATGGTGGGCTTCACAGGGATTCAGGCTATGCCAGTTAAGCTAGACAGGCTTCTATGTGTTCTCCAGGAGCTGGCTCCCCTTGAGCTTGCAGAGGAGTGGGACAATGTAGGGTTGCTGCTGTGCCCCAGCAGGAAAAAATCCTGCCGGAAGATCCTCCTCACCATCGACCTGGCGGAGTCGGTGCTCGATGAGGCTCTCAGGGCGGGGGCCGACACGATCGTTGCCTACCATCCTCCAATCTTCGATCCGCTGAGTGAGCTCACGCCTTCGGAGCAAAGGCAACGAGTCATCCTGCGCCTGGTCGAGTCGAAGATCGCGGTTTATTCACCACATACGGCTCTTGATTCCGTGGCGGGGGGAGTGAACGACTGGCTCGCCGGTGGAATCGGTGAGGCGGAGGTTGAGCCGATCATTCCTCTCAGTGAACCCGCAGGAGAGAACGGGGAAGCTGCCTGTGGCCAGGGTCGTCTACTGCGTCTGCGCCGGCCGCTCAAGCTGAGCTCGCTGGTTCGAAAGGTGAAATCACACCTCGGCCTCAGGAAGCTGAGGGTAGCCTCCGGCAAACGGGGTGACCCGGTGATCAGGAGCGTAGCGATCTGTGCGGGGGCAGGGGGATCGGTGTTGAACGGTGTAGACGCGGATGCCTATCTCACCGGGGAGATGCGCCACCATGATGTTCTTGACGCGAAGGCCTGCGGAACGAGTGTCATCCTGTGTGAACACACCAACACCGAGCGTGGCTATCTTCGAATTTTCAGGGCGAAGCTGGCCCGGGCTCTCGGCCGCGGCGTTGAGGTCAGGGTTTCCCGCACTGACAGGGAGCCGCTGGAGTCAATCTGATCAGTCTCTGGCAGCAGGCGCGCTTCAGAATGACACCTGCAGTCCGACCATCAGGCGCCAGTCGCTTTCCATCTGGGGCCCATCGAGGTCCTGGTGGACAGGGAATCCAATCTCGATCCCCAGCCTGGTTTCTTTGTCCATTGAGTTCTCCTTTGGCTTTGCTTGAAGCAGTTGCCCGTTGTCCTTATCGACAAACAACCTGTCCCATTTGTCCCACTTGTCGGTATCGAGAAAGATGTTGAGTCCGAACAGGATATCGACTCGCTCTCCGCCGCGAAGATCCGCGCGCGCGTTGGGGCTCATCATCTGGTTCATCGCAGTATCCTGGCCATCGATATTGCCCCAGGTAACTCCCTCGATCCTTGCCGAGGCGCTCAGCATGTCGCTGAGCTTACGTGAGTACCAGGCCGTGGCCTGGAAGCGATTGCCGAGCGAGTAGCCTTCTCCATTCTCACCAAGGCGGATGACACTGGTAGCCTGGGTGCCCCAGGACCAGTCGTCTTTCTCTGCGAGGTAGGTCAGCCCCGGAAGGAGATCGAAGGTGCCTGAGCCCAGCTGCATTGGATAGGGCAGGCGCATGGTTTCACCTGCATTCATGCCGGGCCCGGTTTCCTTGATGGAGCCGGTGGGAATGCTCAGTCCCGCGTTCAGGATCAGCGTCCGGCTGTGGTCATCGGTTGCCCACAGTGGAAGAATACCGGCGAGCTTGAGGTCGCCGGCGCCGCTGGTCTTTGCCTGGCGGGTCATGGTCATACTCGGATTGGCGGGCATAGGCATCCGGGAGCTCATCTCGATGCGTTTGAGGGGAAGCATCGCCATGAGGGTGATGGAGTCGCTGGCGGCGTACATGGCTCCCAGCATATGCATCTCCATTCGCATGCTGGTGGGAGCCATCATGAAGCCGGCATCGAGGATGTCCTGGGTGCTTACCGAGGCCGAACCGTCGAGGTTGCCATTCATCTCCATGATTCCGTAGCGGTAGGAAAACATGGCCTCGCCCGCCTGGTGCGTATGGTCTCCCATGACACCGAGCGGAGAATTGTCGTTATGCCCCGGCCCGGTTGAGCCGTGTTCGTGCTCATCGGGATGGACGTTCTCATCACAGTAGGCGGGACAAAGGAACAGGAGGATGGTCAGGATATAGAATACGAAACGAAAATTAAGGGGAGTCATGTTGTCTTCCTATCGATAGAGAAAATATCTGAAAGGGCAGGGGAATCTTTCATCCCGGCTTCTGTTCCCTGCAGCAGAGGGACCAGCGAATGTCGAGGGGGGAGGGAAGAGTCAGATAGGCACCTTGTCCGGATTGCCTGGGGGGCTTCCGGGGGATGACAGGCCATCATCAGGCAGTCTGGCTGCAGGGAGCAAGGCGGGGGTGTAAACCGTGGGATCGGCCTGGAGGTGATCAGGCAGGGGTGGCGGCAGGATCCATTCGCCGCCGGCTGGAGAGCAGCCCGCGGGCGACAGCAGACATTGGCGAGGCTGTGATTCGGAGTTCCTTGCGGAGGCGAAGCTTCCGGGCTCATAGAGGTCTTTTTTCTTAACGCCAGCTTTGATTTTATATCTGGAGCAACAAAGTGCATTCTAATATTCAACTATTACATATTGTATGATTTTTACAATTTAGATTTGTATTTTCATTC
>CAJWZY010000358.1 GCA_913050545.1 uncultured bacterium
ACCAACAAGGTCTTCTACCGGAACGAAAGATGGAATCGCGGAATCTACGATGAGCTGCTGTTTTTCTTCGATGAGCTGGTCAAGTCGGACCGAAGTGTCCTGGAGATTGTTGATTCGGACTGGATCTACCAGAGTGATTACACCGGCGTCCGCACCGCCGGCAAGGGGCACTCTTTCTCCATGAAGCATGGGGATATTTTCGGCCCGCGCCGCCAGAACCCCCCGGGAATCCAGGAACAGTTCTACAAGCCTCCGCGGCTCATCCGTATCAAGAGCGATCAGCGGGGAGGTCTCATCACCACCGTTGGAATCCTGCGGGTGACCTCGGCTCCGGAGAAAACAAATCCCATCCGCCGTGGAGTCTGGCTGCTGGACAGGATCATCGGCCGCCCGCTGCACGCGCCGGAAAATGTTCCGGCCCTGAGCAAGAGCGAAAAGGTGGATGGCAAAAAGCTCACGGATCTTGCCGACATTCTCAAGGTGCATACCAGCAAGGCGATCTGCGTCAGCTGCCACAAGCACATCGACCCTCTCGGACTGGGCCTGGAGAATTTTGATCCCTTCGGTAAGTGGAGGACAGTCTACAGGAACAAGCGGCCGGTAAGGTCCAGCGGAGTGTTTCCCAGCGGAGAGACGTTTGAGACTCCGGGGCGGATGAAGGAGGTGCTGCTTGGCGAATACCGCCAGCCGATCGTGAAGAATATCGCCGGGCGGATGCTCGCCTATGCCCTGGGTCGCAAGCTGGAGCCGCATGACAGGCCCGCGGTCAGAAGAATTTGCGATACCCTCGAGCAGGATGGCTTTAAGATCAATACGTTGATTTCCGCCATCGCCAGGAGCAGGCAGTTTCAATGTCGACAGGATCAGCCATGAATCGAGAATCCTACATCATCCCGCGACGGTCCTTCCTCCGCGGAGTGGGTGCGGCCCTCGCCCTGCCTTCGCTGGAGATCATGTCCCCGGCCCTGAGCTACGGTAACTCCGCGGCGCCGAAAAATCTTCGCCTCTGCGTCCTCTTTAAGGGGGCCGGCGTGAATCCTAATTCATGGGACATCAATGGAGCCACAGAGACGGAATTCACGCTCTCGAAGCTGCTCAGCCCGCTGGAGAAGAACAAGAAGGATGTCGTCATCCTGCGCAACATCGACGCCGATCAGCGCGCCAATGGTGGGCACGAGAACGTGACGCTGACCTTTATGACCGGCAATGTCCGCAAGTCCCGCCTTGTGCAGCGGCAGTCCTTTGACCAGGTCATCGCCGATCATGTAGGCGGCGCGACCCCTGTGAAATCTCTGCAGCTGCGCAGCGACACCTATCTCGACGCCAACGATCCCTCGGAGAACTTCCTCTCCTTCGGCGCTGACGGGAGGTCGCTGCCGGTTGAACACAATCCGGAGGTGGTTTTCAATCGCCTCTTCAAGGGTTTCAACAACAGCGGCTTCCGCAGGCACACCACCAGTGTTCTCGACGAGGTGAAGGCGAGCTACCAGGCAATCGTCCGCAAGGCCAGCGATCGCGACAGGCAGGTACTCGATCACTACCTGCAGTCGGTTCGTGACGTGGAGCGGGAGCTCGACCAGTTCAAGACCCGTGGAAATACCGCTCGCGACTCGAGGATGAAGAAGATCCAGCCGGTGGCGGCGGCCGCGGATCTTGCGCAGCGCACCAGGGCGATGCTGGACCTGATCGCCCTGGCCTATTGGACGGACATGACGCGGGTGAGCACCCTGATGATGGCCCACACCGAGACCCGGTCGACCTACGGTTTTCTTGGGATCAACGATGAGCTTCATATGCTGTCCCACTTCGTTCGCACGCGCAATCGCTCCTCGGGGCTTTCGGGATATGACAAGGTCAACCACTGGTATGTGCAGCAGTTCGCCTATTTTATCGAGAAGCTGAAATCCCTCGATGATGACGAGGGCTCGGTCTTTGACAATTCCATTGTTCTCTTCGGCTCCGGTATCAAGCACGGTGACTACCACTCGGTGACCGACCTGCCGCTGGTGCTCTCAGGCGGTGGCGGCGGCCAGATCCTGCCCGGGCGCTACGTGAAATACCCCAACACCCCCAACGGCAACCTGCTTCTCAAGCTCATGGATATGATGGGGGTGAAGAAAGAGCAGTACGGCAACTCGACCGGTCTCCTGCCGGGCATCTCGGAAAAAGCCAACCTCGCTCCGAAATATGTCGATGACGGTTCCTGGAAGATCCTCAAGGACGAAAAGGGAAAGCTCCTGGTCAAGGGCATGCTCAAGATCAGCGTTAAGGCTGACGATCTGAACCTCTATCTCGTGCAGCTCTCCGGTGGCGAGATGATCGAGCTGCGTACGGGCTTCGGCACCATCCACAACCTGAGGATCGATGCCTGTGTCGGCTCGGTCGTGGAGCTCGAGGGTGATTACAAGGTCACCGATGGCCGCAAGGTGATCACCAGGGTCAAGCGCTGCAAGCGTCTCTGAGCCAGGCGGCCCGGCTGCAGGCTCAGGCGAAGAGGCCCTTTGCCA
>CAJWZY010000359.1 GCA_913050545.1 uncultured bacterium
GTAGAGAAAACAAGTTGCAGCGAGGGGGGGGAGAGATGGGGATCAGAGAAGAACCAGGCGGCCCTTTTCCGAGCACCGGTTGTGGATTCTTTCCGCCCGCAGGGTGAAGAGGGCGATCGTCTCCTGGGGACAGCTCAGCCGGCTGAGGAAGAGCTTCCATTCCATTGCCTTCTGCCCGTTGCCGGTGAATTTGTAGAAGGCGTTGAGCTGGGCTGCGGCGCTGGCCTGGTTCAGAGTTTTCTGGAGGGTCTGGGCAGCAAGGCTGGCGCTCTCGAGGTGAGCCTCCACCTTGTCATTCATGCCGCTTTGAGCTTCGCAGGCCGCCAGCCCGAGGTAGTAGACGACCAGCAGCTCGGCCTTGTTCATGGGCTTTTCACTCAACAGCGAGTTGTAGATGGCCCGCGCCCGGTCCAGCTCCCCGGTGTGGAGCCGCAGCATTGCCTCGGAGTTGCGCCGCAACTCCAGGACATAGCGGATCTCCGGGTAGTCATCGAGGATCTTGGGATCCAGCGGTGGCAGGGAAAACTCCGCCATGGGACAGTCCGATGAGACAGGTCTTTCCAGCAGGGCGTTGTTGAAGGAATAGATCTCGAGGACGAACTGTCGCACGAGGTTGGAGGTGTTCTTGGGGGCCTTGCAGATCAGCGACTGGGCCCGGTCGAAATGATCCCAGGCATCGCTGAAACGCATCTGGAGTGAGCGGATCCGCCCCCGCATCGTCTCGGCATGGAAATGCCGGACGCTCTCGAGCTCCCGGTAGGAGTTTTCGAGGTCGGCACTGCGAAAGAACTTCTTCAGCCAGTTCTCAGGCAGGGGGGATGGTCTGTTGGTGATCTCTTGAGGGGACATCTGTTAGCTCTGCGCTCAGAGGGGTAAGTCAGCGCTCATACCAGCCCCGTATCCTAAGGACCCGGGCTCTTGATGTCCATCGCCTAAGTGCCGGGGAGAGGTCTAAGTCTTTTGCCGATAATGTCTTCAGGCTTTTCGGAAGGTCCTTCAATCAGGCCAGCCGGAACCGCAGGCGGTTTGACAGGACAGGTTGGGCAGCGTCAGGTCGGGAGTGCAGTACTGGTTATAAGGGCCTGGGGCGGGAGGCGCTCCACCGCCGCCAAAGAGCCAGTTGTTCAGGTAGACCACGTCGGAAAGGTCAAGCCTTCCATTGTCGTCTACATCTGCCTGGTTGAGGCAGGGGGGTACCTGGCCACCTGCAAACAGGTAAAGGCACAGGAAGCTCGTATCGCTGATATTCACCCTTCCATCATTGTTTGAATCGCCCCGTCCGAGGATCTCCTGGAGATCTACGTCGATGGCGGCGCCTGGAGTCAACGAGAAGGCCAGCACCAGGGCAATGAGCCACGTTTTTCGCATAGGTTTTCCTTACAGTGAATACCGGGATTTGAGGTCTTTATTCCCTGCCTTAGCAGGGGGCAACTATCGTGCCTGCCCCGTTTTCTCCGCCGTTTGAGCCGGAACTCCTTCCTGGCGGGAGAGTTCTGTAAAAACTCTTTTTCCTGCCGGGGTGCCGATAATGCCCTGGAGTGTCGTACAGAGGTGAAAAAGCGACGATTATTGTCATTCCGGGGCTATGTTTCGCCCTGGTAAGGAGCCTGTTTAAGCCGCCTAAAAAACTGCTGAAATGGCGTGCGGAATTTATGGACCGACCCGATGAATTGGGTTAATCTCCGAGCGTCTCGAGGCGCCCCGCGGTTGGGGCGAGCCCTTGCGGCGTCCGAGGCACTGTATTTTATTGTTGAGTGCCTGGAGTGCTTTCGGTACGTCCGGAAATTGCTGATCGGCTTTGAGTTTTTCACCCCCGGTTGTGGTTCTCCAGGAACATTCTTTCGGGGCTAAAAAAACTCGAACATCAATCCGGGTATTTTTCTTTCAATATAAAGAGATTGAGCCTCCCTGAGGGTAAAATCCGCATAGGGGAATAAAGGATTCGAAGAACAGACTTCGAGTTCCAAACCCTGCGACTGGTTAAACAGGATCAAGATGGTAGTCGAGACTCAAGCTTCGCCTTTACAGGATGGCGGACCCGGAGATTCAGAACCGAAGCTCGTCGACAAGGTAGTCGTTCGTTTCGCTGGCGACTCTGGCGATGGGATGCAGATCACGGGATCTTTCTTTACCCACAATTCGGCCCTGGCCGGCAATGACATCAGCACCTTGCCTGATTTCCCTGCAGAGATTCGCGCCCCGGCCGGCACTCTTCCCGGTGTCAGCGGGTTCCAGCTGAATTTCAGTTCGCTGCAGATCATGACCCCGGGAGATACTCCGGAGGTGCTGGTGGCGATGAACCCGGCGGCGCTGAAGGTCAACCTTCGTGACCTTGTTCGTGGCGGCACCATCATTCTCAACTCCGACACCTTTCGTAAGAACAATCTCAAGAAGGCCGGCTATGAGGAGGATCCGCGCGAGACCGGCGACCTCGAAGGCTACGATGTACACGCTGTTCCTCTCACCAGCCTCACCC
>CAJWZY010000360.1 GCA_913050545.1 uncultured bacterium
CAGCACTAGGAGGTATTCCGCAAGGCTTCGACTCCTCTCCACGACCCGCTCGGTGAAATGCAGCAAGGGTCCTTTCCTTGCAGGAAGAGAAAGCGCCAGGAGGTCGGCAAGAGCAAAGTGAAGAGCGGCGCAAAGCGGCTTGCCCGCGTCCGAACCTTTTTCCATCCGGAGATACTCAGCTATCACCTTCAGAAGAGACTCTCCATCCACGGAGGCTTTCTTCAGGTAGCGATCCAGCTCCTTCTTCTCCGAGGCACTCAGCAGGTCCAGCCCCACCACGGGTAACTGCAGGCGAGCCGGCAACCCGGTAAACCTCGCAGCTGAGGGACTGGCCTCTCCCCTGGCCCCCATGAAAAACTCCAGGCTGTGCCGCTGGCGGTAATCCCGGGTGAAATCAACAACATCCTTCATTTCCGCCGGATCAGAATAATCCCCCGACACTTTCAAATGGCAGCGGTAAGGCGGGCCGTCTTCGCCAGCCAGCCAGGCAAGAGTCCCGTAACCGGAGGAACGCACCGGTCCCCCGGGGGTTGGGAAATGAATCCGGCGAACCAGCATTTCGCGTCCCTTTGCTCCGGCGAAGGACCTGCTTGTCCACGGACAGGCGGTGAATATCATTGTCCCCGAGGGCTTCCCCCCACGCCCGGCCAGCCGTCGCCTGAACAACTCATCCTGCTGAATTTCTTTCCGTGAATCTTTAAAAAGCAGCCAGTAGCCCACCCGCTGCGCCAGCTCGAAACGGTCGAGAAAGGCCTCAACGATCCGCTTCTTCATCCCTTCGGGCAAGCGCCGCGCAGCCTGCCCTTTTTCAAACCGTCTCAGGACCCGCTGCAGGCTGGACTTATCCACCTGCAGGCGGCTCTCTCCACTGCTGAGCCGCAGGTGAAACACCAGCGAATCAAGGATCAGCCCATAGACCTCCTCCAGCTCGATAAATCCCGCAAGTGCATGGCTGTAGAGGCCCTCAGTGACCCGGCCCTCCAGTACAGCGCTCTCTTTTTTCACCTGGCGAACCGTCCAGGTGATCTCGGCTGTAAGGGAAAAACGCCTCGAAAACCGCGGCTCCCGGCTCCAGTGCTCAAGGAACTCCTGGGACTCCCGAAGCTCGATCCGCCCACTGAAGCTCCCGCCCGGGGCAGGAAGTTTCTGCAGCTCAACCGCCTCGAGTGATGTTGCGCAGAGGAAAACTCCCAGGAGAAATAGAATCCAGCTGCAGGCTAAACGGGCCATCTGTTCCTTCCCGGCATCTTGAAAACACGGTCCAATCGGCGAATAGCTCACCGCCATCTGGCGACACGCTCTTCCATCAGGCTACTTCGAGTCACCCCCGCAGTCAAACCGGCAGCAGAGGCCTTTACTGGACACCTCTGCTTCAAGATGGAAGTATGTCTCCATGCGAAGCTATAAACTCCCGATCTTCATCGTCATCTTTGTCCTCGTCGGCTCCCTCCTCTACGGCCTGCAGGTCAAGATCAAGAACAAGCAATACAAGCGAACCCACCAGGTGGCCCTCTCGATGATCACCGGCAAGAAGGCCGCCGAGGCCGCCAAATCACTGGGAGCTCTCCTCAAGAAGACCCCGGAAGATGCAGAGACTCACTACATGCTCGCGGTCGCCCTGGCGAAACTGGGCAAGCTTGAGAAGGCCACCGAGGCTCTCCAGGGAGCCATCGACAACGGGCTGCCACCGGGAAGGATCATCGGCGGCACCAGGACAGGCCTCAAGGCGCTGGCTGAAACAGCGGTCTACAAAAAGCTGCTCTCCGTCCACGGCGCCACCGCGGTCCACGGCCCCATGCTCGGCTGCATCTCCCACGAGGGTGTGAAGGTCTGGGTTCGCACAGCCCGCGAGGCCGACCTCGAGGTTGTCGTCTCTCTGAAAAGCGATCTCTCCGCGCCCCTTGCCAGTGTGAAGGGACGCTCGAAGAAAACCGATGATTTCACCGCCGTGCTGCAGGTCTCCGGCCTGGAGAAGGGAACGAGCTACCACTACGGGCTCGGCCTCAACGGCGCAAAACCGAAAACCTCGGGACGCTTCCGAACCATCCAGCCGCCCGGCAGCGGGCTCTCCCTGCGGCTTGCCTTCGGCGGCGGCGCCGGCTACACGCCCCAGCACGAGCGCATGTGGAACACGATCGGTGACTCTAAACCCGAGATCCTGCTCTTGCTTGGCGACAACATCTACAGCGATGCCCCAGAGAGCCCCGAGATGCAGCACTTCTGCTATTACCGCCGGCAGTCACGGCCGGAGTTCCGGAAGCTCGTCGCCTCGACCCCTGTCTATACAATCTGGGACGACCATGATTTCGGCGTCAACGACTGCTCCTACGGACCGGACATCAACATTCCAGCCTGGAAAAAGCCGGTCTGGAATGTATTCCGGAACAACTGGGTCAACCCGGGCTA
>CAJWZY010000361.1 GCA_913050545.1 uncultured bacterium
CGGCAAAAGCGTGCCCCTTGCCCGCAGTGCGTACACCAGTGTAGTCGCTCTGGTAGATCCAGTCCGAATCGACCACCTCCAGGATGCTGCGGTCGGACTTGATGAGCTCATCGAAGAAGAAAAGCACCTCATCGTAGATCCCGCGATTCCATCTTTCGTTCCGGTAGAAGACCTTGTTGGTCCACAGCTCTCCGAACCCCAGCCATTGCCCGGCGAAGTCTTCCGAAAGCGAGATGCGCCGCGGAGACTTGAGCATGCGGTCAACCTGTGCAAGGAGGACTGTTTCATCCAGCAGCCGCCCATCGGCAGCCAGGGAGAAGAGCTCAGCATCCGGCATGGAGGCCCACAGAAAATACGATAGCCGGCTGGCGAGCTCATAGGCGTCTACCCGGTAGGGCGTCGGCTTGTCCTTGACCGCCTCGAGCCGGTAGAGGAAGGCCGGCGACAGGAGGCAGGTCTTGATGGCCTGGAGAAGCGAAGCGACCGGGGCTTCCTTCTCGCGGGCAGTTCGCCAGGCACGCAGGACAACCTCTTCACTCTCCAGGTTGCTGTAGCCTCGCCAGGCTCTCTTCATGAACTCCTGGAGTATCTTCCGTGCCCCGGCATCACCGAGCCCGGGCGAAGCCCCCTTGAAACCGAAGACCTTCTGCCGGGCTTCCGGGTCCTGGGCGAAAATCCGTAAGGCGTAGTCAAAGGCCTCGCTGTATTTCAGGATCGGCGGCCTGGCCCCGACCAATTGTTCTGAGTCATTGTAAAAACCCGATTCGCCCGGAGCGTCAGGTGGCAGAATCGTCTCGAGCGTAGAGGGCAGGAAGGCCGGAAATTCCGGGCTGTAAACATAAGGTTGCTTCAGCGAGACATACAGCAGCTCTCCGAGCGTATTGATCAGTTCATAGCGACTCAGCCGCCGCAGCACGGACTGACCGATGTGTTCCTTCCCATCCTTCAGAACGTAGAAGGAGTTGTACCAGCCGCCAACCTGCGCCTTCTGCCCTGCGCTCAGCGGTTTCTTTTTCTTCGGCGGCATCTCTCCTGCCGCAACCACCCTGTCGACCTTCTGCCACAAGGCCGCGACCTTCTCCGCCTCCAGGTCCCGGGTGCTGATGAGCTGTTCAAGATCAACCCCTCCCTTGCTCGTATCGGAATCATGACAGCCGAGACACCTTGACTCGATGACCTGCCGGACCGGCTCGATACCAGTGTCACCCAGCGCAAACCTCGCAGCGACCAGGAGTATCAGGATCATGTATGCGGCTGGTTTCATAGAGGAGGTTCCTACCTCAGCGTGAACGGAAGAATCTGCATCATAACCCCGGGGGCTTCCAATTGGTTCAGCTCCCCGGCCGGCTACTTCTTCTAAACCATTTTATTTTCCAGGACCGTATGCCGCAATCCACTTGTTCCTTCTCTGTACCGGCTCTCTCAGCCCATACGCAGCTCACTCCACCTCGAGCCCTGACAAGGACGGTGCCCGGGCTCTTTGAGGGTCAGCCCCTCGAGCTCGAGCAACAGCACCTTCAGGCTCACGCCACAGGAAAAGCCACCCAGGCTACCGTTTCCTGCGATCACCCGGTGGCAGGGATAGATTACAGGGACCGGGTTTTTCCCCACGGCCTGCCCCACCGCCCGGGCAGCACGCGGCGACCCGGCCTCCACTGCCAGCTCCCCGTAGGTACGAAATTCTCCCCGCGGGATCTCGAAGAGGGCCTGCCAGACCCGCATCTGAAACGGCGTGGATGAGCTTGCGAGGTCAAGGGGTGTTTGAAAAACAACCTCCTCGCCCGAAAAATAGCGCCCCAGCTCAGCACAGGCCTGCTTGAGAACAGCTCCGGCGGCGCCTCCATCCCCGGGCCGGTCTCTTTCCAACCGCCGGGATTCTGCCTCGAACAGCTCGATGCTTCGAATCCCCTTCGGGGTGACGGTCACCCTGAGGCTCCCCCCGGCGAGGCAGCCCGGGGCCAGGATGGCGCTCGAAGTATCCTGCATCACAATGAGACCCTCTCCAATCCAACCAGCCGGTGAGAAAACAAAAAACCGGGGAGGAACCCTCCACCCGGACAGCATAAGATACAGGCTCCTGCCGGCACAGAATATGAGAGAAATAATGGATCCCCGTGAAGAGCTTGTAGACCTGATCGATGAACAGGACAAGGTGATCGGGTGGGCCCGCCGGGAGAGAGTCAGGAAGCTGAACCTGCTGCATCGAGGAGTCGGGATCCTCTGCCTTGATCCAGCTGGGCGCATCTACGTCCATCGTCGCACCCTGACGAAGGATGTATTTCCGGGCATGTACGATATGTTCGTCGGAGGCGTCGTCGGGCAGGGAGAATCCAATGACCTCGCGGCCAGCCGGGAGATCGCCGAGGAGCTGGGGATCGGGGGGCCCACACCTGGGCCC
>CAJWZY010000362.1 GCA_913050545.1 uncultured bacterium
TATTGCTGCTGCAGGTAGCGCGGGATCGCCGAGTAGTCCTCGATGATTTCCCTGTAGAAATCGACCACGTAGAGCGCTCCGTCAGGGCCTGTACGCACTCCATTGGGCCGGAACCACTGGTCGGTTGATGCGAGGAATTCCTTCGAACGCTCAGACGCAGGCCTCGAGGTCCTGTACCCGGCACCATCCCGGCGGAGCTCGGAGCGCCTGACCATGTTCTGTTGCGGATCGCAGGCGAAGTGGCTGCCCCGGTAGGCTTCCCCCAGAAGCTGCGCCCGGTAGACCAGTTGACCGCAGGCAGAGGTGAGGTAGCCGTTGGCCGTCGCCTCCATGGGGCCATAAAATTTGACCCAGCGCGGGTCCCTGCTGCGGGCGACACGCCAGGGGTGGGGCTTGCTGATGGGAAAAACCCGTGGGTCCTGGCCTGCGTTGGCTACAGCCCCGGGCGTTGGCACGTGGGGATTGCGGACCAGGTACCTGTAGGGCAGCGGGATGGCGTAGAGGGCGTGGGAGCCGGTACTGATGAGAAACCGGTCTCCGGAGTCAGTGAGGCTGAGGCCGAAGGTGTAGTTCGTTCCAGTGACCGGCTCGATGGCACTGCCATCGGCCTTGAAGCGAAAGTCGTTTCTGCCGAGGTTGACCTTCCCCTCCAGGTGGGGGCCGGTCACCATGGCGCCGCGGTTTGACCCGGCGACATAGATCCAGTTGTCCTGTCCCCAGCGCGGATTGTTGATGGCGCGTTCGATGATGTGCATCTCGAACCCGTCAAAGAGGGTTTCACGGATATCAGCCTTCCCATCCCCGGTGCTGTCGTTCAGGTAGATGATCCTGAAGGCGGTGATGGCGATGATGCCGCCGCGGGCAGGGATGATTCCGAAACACCCGGGGATGTCATTCGCCCAGGTGTCTGCCCGGTCCATTGTTCCATCTCCATCTATATCGTGCAGAAGCTTGACCCGGCCGTAGGTCTGCTTCCGGGCTTCATCGAGGGCCTGGGGAGTGGCGTAGATTCGCCTGATCTTTTTATCGAGCTTGCCCGTCTTGTTGAGCTCGACGATGTCGAGGTGACCCTCGAGGTTGTAACCGTGGATCTCGCAGACGAACAGGCGGCCCTGTTCGTCCCAGGCGATTCCTGTGGGGTCGGCGATGAGGGGTTCGCTGGCGACCAGTTCGATCTTCAGACCCTCGGCCAGCTTGAATCTCTTGAGGCTTTCCCTCGGTGAGAGAGGCCTGGGAGCGTCAGGGGCCGGCCTGATCTCTTCGGCATGGGCACCGGCTACTGCCAGCGACAGGATGGCTGCGAGACTGAATACCCGCAGCGCCGCGATCGAAACCAAGTTGAACCTTTCCATACCTGTTGCTCCTTCTGGCCCTGTGGACCCAGAAGGCTATTTTGAAGAGTGAGGCGGGGGGGATCAAGCTCAAGTCGACCGACTGCGGAAATAGTCAGTTGAAAGTTCCTTGCGGGTCACTCTGGACCTGAGCAAATTGAATTGATAGATTGGTGGTTCTGAAACGTCAAATACTTCGGGAAATAATGGTTGAGCCGATGTCCGGGTGGACCGGGCTGGTGCTTGATTAAGGAAAAGATGAGGTACTGCAATGAGCCAGAGTAAGAAAGTCTCTCGCCGCGGTTTTCTCGGAGCTTCGGCTTCCGCGTTAGCCGTCCCCTACTTCGTACCCGGCAGCGCCCTTGGACTGGGCGGAACTGTTGCACCCAGTGAGCGGGTCGTGATCGGCCACATCGGGGTCGGTGGCATGGGTCGTGGCAACATGGGCGCCTTCATGCGCAACAAGGATGCCCAGGTCGTGGCGGTCTGTGATGTTGATAAGAACAACATGGGACATGCCAAGAACCAGGTCAACAAGCGCTACAAGAACAATGACTGCAAGAGCTACGGCGACTTCAGGGAGCTTCTCGCTGATGAGAAGATCGATGCGGTCTGTATTGCCACGCCGGATCACTGGCATGCCAAGTGTTGCGTCGAGGCGGCCAACAACAAGAAGCACATCTATTGCCAGAAGCCCATGACCCATACCTTCGCGGAGGGCCAGGCGGTCGTTGCGGCAGTCAAGAAGAACGATGTGAGATTCCAGGTCGGCAGCCAGCAGCGCTCCTCGGGTAATTTCCGTCGCGCAGCCGAGCTCGTTCAGAATGGAGTGCTCGGTAAGCTCAAGCATGTCGAGGTCGGACTTCCCCAGGGAAACAGGAACCCTCCAGCGGCTCCGAATCCTGCGGAAAAAATCCCGGGCCACATTGACTATAACTTCTGGG
>CAJWZY010000363.1 GCA_913050545.1 uncultured bacterium
ACCCGTACCACGCCCTTGAACAGGAGACTCGAGCCACGCTCGGCGAGAGCCTCCTGTGCGCCCGGGTTGATCTCTGTGAGACCGGTGGTGGCGCTGGCGTAGGCGATCCAGTGCTTCCTGCTCTTGAGGCGCTTGCCGGGCAGGAAGAGGGTGCCGACATCCTCTCCCTCGAGGGCCTCCCGCACGATGTCTGCCTTCATCCCGTTGACGATGACCGCGGGGATGCCGCTCTGGAGTGCGATCGTGATCGCCTGGAGCTTGGAGGCCATGCCGCCGCGGCTGCGTTCAGCAAGGCTGTCGTTGGCCATGGCGGTTATCTCGCTGGTGATCTCCCGGACAATCGACAGGGGCTTGCCGTTTTCAGCCTCCTCGCCAGCGGGGCTGCCGGGATAGAGGCCGTCGACATCTGTGAGCAGCAGCAGCAGGTCGGCATCCAGCTTCGAGGCCACGAGGGCTGAGAGCTCGTCATTGTCGCCGAATACCGATCCCTTTCCGTCCTCGGGCTCCTCAATCTCGCTCGTTGAGATCGAGTCGTTCTCATTTACGATCGGCAGGACGCCCATCTCCAGCAGCCTGAACATCGTGTTGCGCAGGTTGAGGTAGCGGGTTCTCGAGGCGAAGTCATCCTCTGTCAGGAGCAGCTGGGCGGTGGGCAGCTGGTAGCGGTCGAAGCCCTGCTGGTAGACCGCCATGAGCTGGATCTGGCCGATGGCGGCGCAGGCCTGCTTGTCACGCAGAGAGGACGGCCTGTCTTTAAATTCGAGGCGGTTCATCCCCATGCTGATGGCGCCCGAGCTCACCAGGATGACCTTGATCCCCCGGCGGTTCAGGTCAGCGAGGTTTTCGATAAGACCATGAATCCTGCCCAGCGCCATCTCGCCATCATCCCGGGAGAGGACATTGGTCCCTACCTTGACGACGACGGTTCTGACGTCTGCGAGGGCGGTCTTCCGGTCATTTCCGCCTGCTTCGGATTGGTTTGAAGATTCTGTGGTCATGGTCACTACCGTGCTCTGTCGAGCTAGCCGTTTTATCGTCGATATTACGTTCCTGCCACAGGGAAAAGCGGCTGTTTATCGCTTCGCCCCGTCGATGGCGTCCTGCGGGCTTTCTGGCTCGAGCAGGGAGGGAGGCCTTCCCACGGCGCAATAATTGAATCCAAGCTTGCGCAGGGTGGCCGGATTGCAGATGCCCCGGCAATCAAGGACCAGCTTGTTTTTCACCAGCGTTGCGAGGGATTCGAAATCAAGTTCCTTCAGCGAATCCCATTCCGTCATGATGGCTATGGCGCAGGCGTTGCGGGCCGCCTCGTAGGGGTCGGAGCTGTATTCGATGCCGGGGAAAACCCGCTGCATGTTTGCGGTTGCGGCGGGATCCCAGGCCGCCACCTCGGCCCCGGCCTCTACCAGCTGCCTGATGAGCACCTCGGAGGCGGAGTTGGTGATGTCATCACTGCCGGCCTTGAAGCTGAGTCCAAGCACCGCGATTCGCCGTCCCTGCAGGTCTCCAAGGAAAGAGCGCAGGCGCTCGAGGTGCGAGGCTTTCTGCGCCTCGTTCACAGCTTCGACAGCATCGAACAACCGCGTATCGAGGCCGTGCTCTCTGAGCGTGTCGATGAGGGCGCGGATGTCCTTGGGCAGGCACGAGCCACCGTAGCCGGGGGAGGGGGCCAGTGCCCCGGAGCCTATTCTCGAATCGAGCCCGATTCCGCGCGCCAGCTCGCCGGCGTCCGCGCCCAGTTGTTCGCACAGCCCGGCAAGGGAGTTCATGAATGAAATCCTGCAGGCGAGCATGGCGTTGGAGGCGTACTTGATGAGCTCGGCTGTCCGGGTGTCAACCTCGAGAAAGGGGCCGCTGCCGGTGAAGTCTTTGTAGAGCTCCCGCAGGAGCTCGAGCGATCTCTGGTCATCACCGCCTGCGACAACCCGGTCGGGTTCGCGAAAGTCGCTGACCGCGCTTCCGGCCTTGAGGAACTCGGGGTTGCAGGCGATGGAGAAGGATTCTTCAGTGGCAGCTGAAACCAGCTGCCGAAGGGTCTCGGTGGTTCCCACCGGCACGGTGCTCTTGACCACGATGAGGGTGAAGCCTTCTATGCCGCCGGCAATGTCGCTGGTTGCCGCCCGGATTCTTTCGAGGTCGGGTTTTCCATCTTCCCCCTGGGGGGTTTCGACACAGAGGAATACCACCTCCGCCCAGGCGGCGGCTGCCGGGGT
>CAJWZY010000364.1 GCA_913050545.1 uncultured bacterium
CGGTCCCGACGATCACCGGAACGCCGGCCCCGGTAAGCTGCCGCACGCCCTCCTGGCGCTGCTCATCGGACAAGAGCGGCCAGTCACCCATCGAGCCGCAATAGACCACCGAGTTCATACCGGCGGCGATCAGTTCCCGCGCCTTGCCGACCAGGGCCGGATAGTTCGGGCTGCGGTCCTCAAGACAGGGAGTCATGATGGCGGGCACTCCGCCTCGAAAGATGCTTGTATCCATTATTTCTTCAAAGCCTCAGCCAGGGCGTAGCCGACCAGCGAGTAGTTGGCGGCGGAGCCGTTGTAATGACAGTACCAGTGCACTCCCAGCCTCAGGAATTCATCATTGAGCTCCTTTGTCGGCAGGTGGTTCTCCTCGGTGCTCTTGATTCCCTTCTTCTCCTTCTCATTCCACCAGGCATCGCTCTGCTGGCGCAATTCCTGCAGACGGCTGTCCCAGAAGGCCGCGGTTGGAACGAAGGTGACTCCCTTGAGTGACTCAGCGCCGGCAACCGCTTTCTGCGCACGGCGAAAAGCCATCATCCCCTGCGCCTCGTGGTCGTCTTCGCGCTGCGCCCGCTTTTCCATCTCATGGCCACCGACTCCCAGCTCGCCGATCACGATCGGCAGCCCGGGCGCCCCGAGATCCTTGCGCAGGTCACGGAACATGGCGGCAAGATTGTGCGGGTAGCGCTTGATGAGGCCGAGACCGACAGGCTTCTTATCGAGCTGCAGATGCCATTCGCAGAAGTCATTCCAGCCCTGGAACCAGGCCAGCCCGGCAAGTTCATAGCCCTGGTCCTCGTAGCCCGGGACCGCGTTCTTGATGTTTGCGAGGCCTTCTTTGATTTCGGCGACCATCCTGCGGTAGAAGAGACCGGGCTTGAGGAAGTTGTCCCGCTTCAGAACTCGCTTCTCATCCCAGGTCATCTCCCCGGCACTTGGCGAACGGAAATCACACCAGACGCTCTTGCCACCCCAGGCGACCTTGATCAGCAGGACGTGTTCTTCGTAGAGCTCGCCCATGACCGTCCCGAACATGAGCTCCGGCCCGAGCTCCTGGTCCTCTGCCCCCCAGCCGACGCTCAAGGGCCCCTTCTTTTTACCCTCCCTGGACTTCCAGGCGACGGTGACATCCTTACGTACAGCCCAGGACCCATCCGGGTTCCTGAGCTTCTTGAGCAGGTGGCCGTACTTCGGATGGTTTCCAAGATGCTCGAGGCTGCTGACCTGTCCGTGCCCTTCCATGTTGGACTGCCCGGCGAGGATGAAGACCTTGACCTTCCCCTTCGCCATAGCGGGCGCCGCGAAGAAAAGCAGGCCGAGGCCCAGAACGAAGAATGTAATCGAATGCCTTTTCATCAGTGAAATTCCTCGACTCAGTGGCAAAATTTCTCCCGCCGGAGAAACCGGCAGAAAACAAGCATACACGCCCTCCTCTTCGAGGTCGACCTTGCTCCCCACCAGCCCCATTAGTCCGCCGCCTTTACCTGGACTGGTGACATCAGGTAGCTCACGAGATCTCGAACCTGCTGGGGCTTCAGCTGGTCGAGAAGACCATCGGGCATGAGTGAGAGCTCCGTCGGCTTGACCTCGACCACCAGGCTACGGTCAACGAGCACCTCCTCCTTCGGGGTCCGCAGGGTGATGGTTCTGCCTCGCTCGAGCCCCAGGACCCCGGTAAGTACACGGCCGTCCTTTAAGCGCACCACCGACATGCGGAAGTTCTGGGGGACAATGCCCGATGGATCGAGAATATTTTCCAGCCAGTATCCCAGCTCTCCACGCTGAGCGCCCGTGAGCTCCGGCCCGGCAGTCCCACCCTCACCAAACATTCGATGGCAGGCTCCACAGGTCTCCGCAAAGAGCTTGCGACCCCGGTCCGGATCAGCCTTCTCGAGCCTTTCCGGAGCCAGCTCCTCGCTCCATTTCGCAATGGAGGCCAGGCGATCCGCCCCGATCAGCGCCACTGCAGGAAAGACCTTTCGAAGCAGCTTGTCGATTTCCGGGTCACCAAAGAGCTGAATCTGCCTGATGAGATAGGGCGTCAGCAATCCCCGGGGAAGAGCCCCCTTCCCGGCAGCCGCCAGCAGCTTGCGCGCATGCCGGGGACGCTCGGCAAGGGCCTCGA
>CAJWZY010000365.1 GCA_913050545.1 uncultured bacterium
TGGAGGAACACCTTGACCGCCTTCTTCTCGGTGGTCAGGAGATGCATCATTTTCTCATATTCACCGAGACCTTCAACCGGGTGGGAGAGCAGCTTCGGCAGCCAGCCCGGGTAGGCGCTCTGGGCATGGGCGAAATCTTTCACTCCCAGCTCGAAGTATTCCCGGTTCGCGTTGACCGTTCCGAACATCACCTTATTGTGCAGAACGAAGTCGAGGTTGACCTGGTCGCCGGGGACCTCCACCTTGGTATCGCCGCCGGTGATGCTCGTGAGTATAAGGATCCCGTTCTTGGCAAGAACCTCCATGGCCTTGAAGGCGATCCAGGACACTCCCGTTGCCTCGAATACGAGGTCAAAGGGTCCGTGTTTCTCTGTCACCTCGGTCAGGTCCATCTGCTCTGTGCTGAGGTAGGTGGCCCCGAGCTCTTCAACAAGCTCGGATTTGAGGTGGGGTGCGGGGGTTCGGGCCATGGTGACAACCTCAAGGCCCTGGAGTCTCAACATCAGGGTCGCCAGCTGCCCAATGGCTCCGGCGCCGAGCACCAGGGCCTTCCGGGGGCGCCAGAGCCGCAGCCTTTGCTGGATCTTATAGGCCTGGACGATTCCCTTTTCAACAACGCTCATGGGTTCCAGGAGGACTCCCACCTTTGCGAGGGTGGCCGGCACCTTGACGAGGTACTCCGGCTCATCGACGTAATATTCTGTCAGGAAACCGTGCAGCAGGTTGATGCCGCGTTCGTAGTAGGTCTCGTCGGTGGTCATGTCGTAATGACCGATCTTGTCGTAGAGGCTGTTCCCGGGACGGCGGACCGTGGCGGTCACATAGTCACCAGGACTCAGCTCCGTAACGTTTTCTCCTATCTCTAAAACCCGCCCGAAGCTCTCGTGGCCGATCACAAGAAAGTCGTATCCAGGGGGGGCACCACCGTACTCGGCTGCATTGATTTCTTTGTCGGTCCCATCGACCCCGACCTGGAGAACCTCGACCAGGACGCCTCGGCCGTTGGGGACATCGTCAAGGGTTGGCTTCTCCAGCTCTGCGAGGTGAACACTGCCGGGTGTTCCGGGGAGGACAGCGATGGCTTGCAAAGGTACAACACTCCATGTGGTTTACTGTTGAGGGCGGTATTGTCATCGCAAGACACCGTCAAATCAAGAGATGGAAGAAGCGGTCCTGCCCGTAGTATTCTGGTCAGCGTACATTTACCGTTTTTCCGGCAGGTACCGGAATCAGAAGGGGACGACATGAACTGCACGATGAAACGGAGCTTACTGGCGGCTGTTTACCTGTTTTTCTCGGCCGCGCTGGTCGGCCCACAGGGGGCTCACCTTGCTGCGCAGGAAGAAGCAGCCGGGTCTGAGCCCAGGGCGGCCATGCTCCGGAAGGAGCTGCGCAAGCATATCGAAAAGATGGACAAGGTGGCGGACAGGTTGAAAGCACCTGATTTTCCCAAGGGTAAGGAATGGTTCAATTCTCCATCGCTCTCCCTCCAGCGAGAGCTGCGCGGGAAAATTGTCGTGCTGGATTTCTGGACCTATTGCTGCATCAACTGTATCCACGTCCTGCCTGACCTCGCCTGGCTCGAGCACCGCTTTGCAGGATACCCGGTGGCTTTTGTCGGGGTTCATTCAGCCAAGTTTGACAATGAGAAGGTATCGGAAAATATAAGACAGGCCGTCCTCCGCTACGAGATTGCCCACCCGGTTATTAACGATGATGAGATGAAGATGTGGAGGGGCGTTGGTGTGCGCAGCTGGCCGAGCATCGCGCTGGTCGGGCCGCGCGGTAACCTGCTTCTGCTGGTTGCTGGCGAGGGCCAGCGCGATGTGATCGAGGCGGCGATTTCGGCGACGCTTGACTTCTATCCGGCCGACTCTTTCAGGCATGATCCCCTTCCTGTTGAGCTCGAGAGCAGGAAGAACCCGGTTAAATCGCCACTGCGTTTTCCCGGCAAGCTGGCCATCGATCCCCCGGGCAAGCGCCTCTTCATCAGCGACTCCAACAACCATCGGATCGTGGTGACGGATCTCCAGGGGAAGTTCATCGAGAGCATCGGCAGTGGGCGTATCGGCCTGCGCGATGGCGGTTATGCAGATGCGCGGTTCAACAGG